>JBBSBO010000107.1:0-7195 GCA_038251215.1 Caldilineales bacterium | reverse complement strand
CACCAGGTCGGCGATGGTGGAGTCTTCCGTCTCGCCGGAGCGGTGGCTGACCACAGCCGACCAGCCCGCGCGTTGGCTGATCTCGATGGCGGCGATGCTCTCGCTCAGCGTGCCGATCTGGTTGACCTTGCACAGCAGCGAGTTGCAGGCCTTCTCGGCAATCGCGCGCTCGATGCGCTCGACGTTGGTCACCAGCAGGTCGTCGCCCACCAACTGCACACGGTGACCGATCTTGGCATAGAGCTTCTTCCAGCCGTCCCAGTCGTCTTCCGCCATGCCGTCTTCGATGCTGATGATGGGAAAGCGGCTGCTCCAATCGGCCCACAGATCCGCCAGCTCGTCACTGGACAGTTCGACGCCTTCGATGGGCAGCTTATACAGGCCGCTCTTCTCATCGTACAGCTCGCTCGAAGCCGGGTCCAGGGCGATCCAGATGTCCTCGCCGGGCCGGTAGCCGGCCTTCTCGATGGCGGTGAGGATCACCTCAACGGCCTTGAGGTTGCCGCCCAGGCTGGGCGCAAAGCCGCCCTCATCGCCGACGTTGGTGCTGAAGCCGCCGTCGTGCAGGACCTTCTTCAGGCTCTGATAGACCTCAACTCCCCAGCGCAGCCCCTCAGCGAAGTTCGGCGCGCCCACGGGCATCACCATAAACTCCTGGAAGTCAGTACTGTTGGTCGCGTGCTTGCCGCCGTTTAGGATGTTCATCATGGGCACGGGCAAGGTGCGCGCGCCGACGCCGCCCAGATAGCGGTAGAGCGGGATGCCCAGCGCCTCGGCTGCGGCCTTGGCTACCGCCAGGCTTACGCCCAGGATGGCATTGGCTCCCAGATTGCCCTTGTTGTCCGTGCCGTCCATTTCGATCATGTACTCGTCGATGCCGATCTGATCCAGGGCATCGAAGCCGAGCAACTCGTCGGCCAAACGCATGTTGACGTTTTCGACGGCCTGCAACACGCCCTTGCCGCCGTAGCGCTTCTTGTCGCCGTCGCGCAGTTCCACGGCCTCATGCACGCCGGTGCTGGCGCCGCTGGGCACGATGGCGCGGCCGACTGCGCCGCTCGCCAGTTCGACTTCCACCTCGACCGTCGGGTTGCCGCGGCTGTCGAGCACTTCTCTGCCGACAATATTTACGATTTCGGTCATGCTATCCTCCGCAAAGACTTCTTTATATTTAGGCTATAAGGTAAGATGCAACGATTTTGCAGGGTTTGCCTGCTGTACGCAAGGTTTGTTGTATCACGAATGGCGGAAAATAGCGAATTCTGGGGCTACCCTTCCGCTTCACGATGCGCTGCGCTCCGCCCATTTTGGCCGGCGGGCGCGACCTTCGCCCTCGATCCGACGTAGTGCTTGACACAAGGGATATATGACGGACGAATCTCTGGGCGCCAAGCAGCCGAAGGCAGCAAGTATGCAAACGCAAATCATAACTGAACCCTCTTCCCGGCGGCGCGACGACGGCGTCACCTTCCTCGCGCTCTACCACTTTCTGATCAGCTTGGTCTTCCTGGCGGGGACGGTGGTGATGGCCGTGCCGAACCTGATCTTAGCCATTGTCGCCGCCACGACGGCGGCCCCTGCGGTGATCGGCATGGTCGCCGTCGGCTTTGTCGCCGCGGTGACCATGACCTTCGCGCTGCTCTATTTGGCCGTGGGCTATGGCCTGTGGACGCTGCGCTCGTGGGCGCGCATTATGGCGCTGGCGCTGGCGCTGCCCTCGCTGCTGCTCATCCCCGTGGGCACGGTCGCCGGCGCGGCGACGCTGTGGCACCTGCTCAAGCCGGAAGTGGCGGCGCGCTTCGAGGCGCAGGCGTAAGCAAACAAGAAGGAGCCGGACCTGATGGCCCGGCTCCTGTAGTTCTACTCTCCGCTCAATCCCCTGGCGGAACGGCGACCTTCTTCTTCGGCTCCGGCTTCTTCGGCTCTACCTTCTTTGGCTCCGCCGGGGAGGCTTCCACTTCCTCCGACGCCGTCTCTTCCGGGTCCGCCGGCCATACGTCGTACATCCAGCGCACGGCCCGCCGCCACATGCTGCGCGCGGCCGCGGCCTGATAGCCGGCCTGCCGCCGCGTGGTCTTCCACCAGTTCGCCTCGGGCGTGGCGGTGGGTACGCCCCACTTCACGGCGCAGGCCGCCCAGGTCAAGCCGCTGCCGAAGCCGACGAAGACAAGGTTGTCGCCGGGCTTCACCTTCTCGGCCTGGATCGCCTCGCACAAGGCAATGGGGATGCTGGCGGTGCTGGTGTTGCCATAGCGCTGCACATTGACGAAGACGCGGTCTTCAGGGATCTTGAGCTGGCGCAACACGCTGTTCTGCACGATGCGCAGATTGGCCTGGTGCGGGATGACCAGATCCACCTCATCCGGCGTCAATCCGGCCTTGCCCAGCACCTTGGTCGTCGCTTCGGCCATCACGCGCACGGCAAAGCGAAAGACCGCCTTGCCCTCCATCTTGATGAAGTGGCTGCCGTTGCTCACGGTTTCCAGGCTGGCGGGGTGTGCGCTGCCGCCCACAGGCACGATCAGCAGGTCCGCGCCGGAGCCGTCGCTGCCCAACTCTGTCGCCATGATGCCGCCGGGCACATCGCTGGCCGCGACCAGCACCGCGCCCGCGCCGTCGCCGAAGAGCACGCACGTATTGCGGTCCGTCCAGTCGACAATGCGGCTGAGCGTCTCCGCGCCGATCACCAGCACATACTCGGCGTCGCCCGCCAAGATCTGGCCGCGCGCCATCGCCAGCGCATACACAAAGCCGGAACAGGCCGCGCTGAGGTCAAAGGCCCCGGCGTTGGACGCGCCGATGGCATCTTGCACTATGCTCGCCGTCGAAGGGAAAATATACTCCGGCGAACTGGTCGAGCAGATGATCAAATCCACCTTGCTGGGATGGACGTCGGCCACGTCCAGCGCCTTGCGCGCCGCAGCCGCGGCCAATGTCGCCGTCGTCTCATTGGGGTCGGCGGCGACATGCCGCTCCTCGATGCCGGTGCGCGTGCGGATCCACTCATCGGTGGTGTCGACGATCTGCTCCAGGTCGTGGTTGGTGATCACCTTGGAGGGCACATGATAGCCCCAGCCCACGATCTGGGCATAGCGCCCGCTGCTATGCTGCGGCTGTGTAGACGATGCCGACGAGGCAGCCGGCGCTTCCTCCGGCGCGGGCGCCGGGCCGGCTCCGTTTTGCCCGATGACGTGATCCAGGCCGGCCTGTTCGATCTCGGCCATCGCTTCTTCCTTTCCGTTGCCGTTGACGTTGACGCTTGTCTTGCCGCCTGGGCTGCCGGTTATCTTGCGTTCAGCCATGTTAGGCATACCTGCGCAACATGATACAGGCATTATGGCCGCCGAAGCCGAAGCTGTTGCTCAGCGCCACATGCACCGCCGCCTCGCTTGCCGCCAGCGGCGTATAATCCAGATCGCACTCCGGGTCGGCTTCGTGCAGGTTGATGGTGGGCGGAATCCGGCCCGCGCCAATCACCTTCAGGCACACCACCGCTTCCAGCGCGCCGGCTGCGCCCAACATATGGCCCGTCATGCTCTTGGTGCTGCTGATGCGCACCCGGTAGGCATGGTCTTGCAGCGCCGCCTTGATCGCCATGGTTTCGGTGGCGTCGTTGAGGCGCGTGCCCGTGCCGTGGGCGTTGATGTAGTCGATGTCCTGCGCGCGCACGCCGTAGGCCTCGGCCTTGCGCAGCGCCATCTTCATGGCAGTAATAGCCCCGCGACCCTCTTCGTGTGGCGCGGCCATGTTCCAGGCGTCGGCGCTGCTTCCGTAACCGATCACCTCACCGTAGATGCGCGCGTGGCGCGCCAGGGCGTGCGCCTCGGACTCCAGCACGAGGATACCCGCGCCCTCACTCATGACAAAGCCGTCGCGTGTGTTGTCGAAAGGGCGACACGCGCCCACCGGGTCGTCGTTGCGCTGGCTGAGGGCGCCCATCACGTCAAAGCCCGACACGACCAACGGCGTCAGCGTGGACTCAGCCCCGCCCGCCAGCACGACATCGGCGTCGCCGCGGCGCAGCATCTCGAAGGCCTCGCCAATCGACGAGGTGCCGCTGGCGCAGGCGCTCACCACAGCGTGGTTGGGGCCATGTACGTTGAACTCAATCGCGATCTTGCCCGCCGCGCTGTCCACCAGGGTGTTGGTGATCAAGAAAGGACTGACGCGGCGCGTGCCCTTCTCGAGCATCAAGCTGTGATTCTCTGCCACCGTGGTGATGCCGCCGATGCCGCTGCCGACGACCACGCCGATGCGCGCCGGGTCCTCGGCGGCAAAGTCCAGCCCGGCGTCGGCTACCGCCTCCTGCGCCGCCACCAGCCCGTACTGGATATAGGGGTCCAGGCGTCGGGCTTCCTTGCGGTCCATGTAGTTGGCCGCGTCAAAGTCGTGTACTTCCCCAGCGATCTTGGTGCGCAGGTCGGCGGTGTCGAAGCGCGTGATAAAACCGATGCCGGAGCGGCCCGCCAACAGCGCCTCCCAGGTCGTGGCAACGTCCAGGCCCAGCGGCGTCACCGCGCCCAGGCCGGTGATGACCACGCGCATGGGCATGGGTTGTGGCTGCGCCGGCGGTTGCGTGCTGCCGGGTGATAGATTGGATGCAGGCATAATAGTTCCCGATGATTCCCGATAGATCCCGTAACGAAACCGCGAGTCCAGTCCTTCCGGTCTCGCGGCGACCAAAGATAGCACTCCGACCTCTCAATTGATAACACCAGCCCGCCGCGGAAGTTGCGCCGGGCAGGCCAAGCCAAAGTGAGCATTATAGCGGCAGGCGCACCGTAGCCCCAAAGAGACACAGCGACGCCTGCGCGCCTAGCGCGGCCCAACCTCCGGCGGCGCGGGCGACCACCACACCTGTACCTGCGCGCGGCCCGTGCGCTCGTAGAACTCCACGACCACCTCGTGCAGGCCCGGCCCCACACCGACAAAACGGTTGGTCACGTTGTTGTAACCGTCGCGCCATTGATCGATCACGCGCAGGCCGTTGAGATAGACGCGCACGCCGTCGTCGGAAATGGCGCGGAATATGTAATCGCTGCTGTTGAACACGAAGTTTCCACGCCAGCGCGCCGACCACAGATCCGCCGGGATCACGCCCGGGATGGGGGAGTCGTAGCCCCAGTCGAAATTCAGCGGCATGGACGAACGCGGCTCTTGCTGCGTCACCAGCGCCGGCCCGGTCAAGCTCGTATTGCCGAAATACTGCGCCTGCCAGTCCGGCGCTTGGTTATACGGCTGGAGGTCGAACCACAGGCTCGCCAGGCCGGACGCCTCGTAATATTCCAGGCGCAGGTCGTGCGCGCCGGAAAGGTTGCGGCTGGCTGTGTAGGTGCTGCCGCTGTTGCCGTTCCAGCCGTCAATCAGCAACTGGTTGTCCAGCCACACGCGCACGCCGTCATCCGCCCGCGCGCGGAACTGGTAGAGGCCGGTCGCAAAGGTGCGCCTCGACTCGAAGCGCATCGAGAAGCCGTCGGCGGGCAGCAGCGGACTGGGAGCGCCATAGCCCCAGTCGAAATCGATGGCGTCGACATAGGCCTGCGCCACCGCCGGCTCCGCCAGGTTCATGTTGGCGAACAGCGTGACGCGCCATCTGATCTGCGAGCTGGGCGCGGGCGTGGCTGTGGGCGCAGGCGGCGGCGTGGGCGTGGGCGTCGCCACGGGTGCAAAGAGCGGCAAGGCATTGAGGCTGCCCTCCACCTCCACCAGCCGGATGTCGATCCAGCCGCGCGTGCCGTCACCGCAGTCGATCAGCAGCCACATGCCCACCGTATCGCGGCCGATGACCTCGCAGCGCTGGTTGTAGACGACGCTGCCCGCCGGGTCCGTCGCCTGGCTAGGCCCCTCGCGCAGGGTGACCAGGCTGAAGCGCACCGTCGCCATGGGCGGACCGGCTACCTGCGGCGTAGGCGTCAGCGCGGCGCTCAGAATGCCGGTGACGACAATCGAGGCCTCGCCGCTCGCTTCCGAGCGCGGGTAAGCCATGCCCCACACTTTCACCTGCGTGTCGGGGCCGCGTTGCGCCAGCGCCTCGATGGCCGCGTCCTCCACCGGCGAGTCGCCCGCCAGGCCATAGATGCGGTTATCTGCCGTCAACAGATAATAGGAGTATTGGCTGCCCGCGGGCGATTCCAACCGCCCGAGCAAGGCGTAGACCGGCTCCGCCTGAGGCGGCGCGGGCACAGGCGTCGCCGCCACCTCGTAGCCCGCCAGCATGGGCAAGAAGACCTGCTGCTCATTTTGCGAGCCTGCCGATTGCGCGGCCACAGACGCCACGCTCAACGCCGCCCCTAGGACGATGATGAGAACCCAGACCCCGCGCTTGCCGGTCATAGCCTTTGCCCCCGTTACTTTGTGCCCCGAATCGGTAACGTTCTCATCTCTTCACACTCTGTAAGACGGCGCCTGCGTAATCCATGTTGCGTCGCCCGACAACAAGCTGCCGGCGCGGCGCGTTATTCCTCCGCCGCCAGCGCTTGATCCAGCGCCTCGCGCACGGTGCGCACGCCGATCACCTCCATGCCCGGCGGTGCGATCTCGCCGCCGCGGCGCAGCGCGCTGCGCGGGACCAGGGCGCGGGCAAAGCCCAGTTTGCTCGCCTCATGCAGCCGGCGCGACAACTGGCCCACGCTGCGCAGCTCGCCGCTCAGCCCCACCTCGCCCACCACCGCCAGGTCCGCCGCCACCGGCACATTGCGATAGCTGCTGAGGATCGCCAGAGCGATCGACAGGTCCGCAGCCGGCTCGCTGATGTGCATGCCGCCCACGACGTTGACGAAGACATCCTGGTCGCTCAAGTTCAGCCCGAGCCGTTTGCTCAAGACGGCAGTCAGCAGCAAGAGCCGGTTCAGGTCGATGCCGTTGGCCGTGCGCCGCGGCTGGCTGAAGGCCGTGTGGCTACTCAGAGCCTGCACCTCCACCAACAGCGGGCGCGTGCCCTCCATCGAGACGGCGATGGCGCTGCCCGCGGCATTGGGCAGCCGCTCCGCCAGGAACATCTCCGACGGGTTGCGCACCTCCTCCATGCCGCGCTCGGTCATCTCGAAGATGCCCACCTCGTTGGTGCTGCCGAAGCGGTTCTTGACGGAACGCAGCAGCCGGTAGGCGTGGAAGCGCTCGCCCTCCAGCTGCAAGACCGCGTCCACCATGTGCTCCAACACACGCGGCCCGGCACTCGAGCCTTCCTTGGTCACAT
>JBBSBO010000106.1:0-7245 GCA_038251215.1 Caldilineales bacterium | reverse complement strand
CGGCGTCGAAGGCGTAGAAGGGGTCCGGCAAAGCGGCCCAGTACACGAAATAGTCGCGCGCCGAAACGGCCGCGCCCGCGATCAGTAGGGCGAGCGCGAGCACAGTGGCTGCCAGCCCAGCGGCTGCGCTTTGCGCGTAGCGACTTCGTGTTGCGTCCGGTCCTATGCCGGCGATGCGTTGCCACAGCCAGTCCAGGCCCAGGCCGCAAAGCAGGGCGACCGGCGCGGTCGCGCCCAAGATGCGGTGGAAGTGCGGCGCGTATTCGCTGAAGACGCCCGGCAGCAGCAGGCCGAGCAGCCCCAGAAGAATAATGGCATAGGCCGGGCGACGCACGCGCCACGCGGCGACCGCCAGCCCGAGGGTGAAGGGGATCGCCTGCCACAGGTTGAGCGCCGGCGCGCCGGGCAAGTTGCGGCGCGGGTCCAGGTCGCCGGCGGCGCTGAACGGAAAGAACATGCGCGCGCTCGCCCACAGGTTATGGCCCAGCGAGCTGTCGGCGGGGCTGCCCGTGGCGCCGACGATGGCGAGCTGTGTGGGGCGCAGCCACAGCAGATCCGGGTGCTGGGCAAAGAACCAGCCTAGCGGCGCCGCCAGCGCCAGCGCTACGCCGCCTGCCAGCAGCAGGCCCGCGAGTTGCCGCGAGCGCGGGACAAGCGGAGTTTCACTATGCGAGGTCTCTGCCGCCGGTGCATGTGTGAGATAAAGCAGCAGGCCATAGGCCGCCATCAGCAAGGGGATGACCCACGCGCCCTGGTAGGTGTACATGCCCGCGGCGGTGACGGCCCCGGTCAGGGCGAAGGCGAGGCGACTGTCCGTGCGCCAGGCGCGCAAAAGCAGCCAGACGGCGCTCGCCCAGACAAGCGGCACCAGGATCGGCTCGATGCCCATGCGGCTGAAGTGGATGTGCCAGCGCATGACCGCCAGCGAGGCCGCCGCACCCAGCGGGAAGAGCGTTGACAGCCGCGTGCCCCCCTCCAGGCGGCGCAGCTCCAGGGCCGCGGCATAGACGGCGAGCACGCCCAGGATGCCGAAGAGGGCGGCGACCACGCGCATGGCGGTCGGCCCGGCCTCGCCGCCGAGCGCCTGGGCTATGGCGAAGCCGGCGGCGTTGGCGTAGGCGTTGAGCGGCGGCACACCGAAGTTGCCGGTCAGAAAGACGGGCAGATAGCCCGGCTCGTACAGGATGCGCCAGGCCTCCAGCCCCTCAAAAGCCTCGTCGAAGTGGAAGCCGGGCGGCAGCTCGGCGATGCGCCACAGGCGCAGCCAGGCGGCGATGATCAGGATAGCTGCAAGGGCTAGGCTGGGTAGGAGGGCAAAGGGCGTACGAGGTTGGCGCGACATGGCAGGCAATTATAGCACAACCGCCTGCCCAGCCGCCGCGCGCGGCAGTTTTCGATTGGAAAAAACCAGGACACAGATTTTCACAGAAACAAAGGATGCCCACGGATAACGCGTGGTAAATCTGTACTGACCGTTTTCGATCTGTGTTATCTGTGGCCGAATTATATACGTCCGGTATCAGGCCACTAGCCAGGCGGGCATCAGCCGCAGTGGGAAGCGTGCGTAGAAGACTGTGCCCGCCTCCGGCGTGGAGGCGAACTCGACACGGCCCTGCAGATAGCGCTCGCTGAGCAGTTTGATGCTGTAGGCGCCCAGGCCGCGGCTCGGCCCCTTGGTGGAAAAGGAGCGGTGGAACATTTGCAACTGGACGTCGCGCGGCATGAAAGAGGGGTTGTGGACCCAGAAGAGCGCCTCGTCGTCGGCGGCGCGGCAGCCGATCGTCGCCGTCTGGCCCGGCGCGCAGGCCTCCAGCGCGTTTTTGACCATGTTGCCCAGCACGCGGCGCAGGAGGGTCGGGTCGCTGTCAAAGGGGACGGCTTCCGATTCGGGCGCCACGCGCAGGATGCGCCCGCGTGCGACTTCATGCCCGGCGAAGAGCTTGGCGACCTCGCGCACGGTGGCTAACGAGTCCACCGAGGCCATCTGCACGAAAAGCTCGCCGGATTCGGCGGAGGCTAGGGTCTGCTGCGCGCGGATTTCCTCGACCAGCTGGTCAGCCAGTTCGCCCATGATCTCGACCATCTCCTCGCGGCTGTCGGGCGGCATCTCTTGCAGCAGTTGGCTGATGCCGAGGATGTTGCCGGCGGTGTTCAGGATATCATGGAAGAAGACGCGTTCCAGGGCGTGGCGACGCTTCTCATGGCTGATGTTTTCGATGGTGAGCAGGGCATAGTTCTTGCCGTCGATCCGGATCGGCGCGGCATGGGTGCGCAGGTCGAGGGCGTCGCTGTTTTCTTGCAGCACGCGGCACTCTTTCACCACCTCGCGGCCGCGCAGCCCCGTTTTGAGCGCGTAGAGCAGGCCGCACGTGGCGCAGTGCTGCGTATTGCCGCAGCCGGGGCCGTCCGCCGTGGCGTGCATGCAGTGGAGTGCCTCGCCCGGCTTGTGCCCCTGGATGGAGTTGTCGCCCCAGCGCTCCAGCCAGTCGTAGAAGATCTGGTTGGCAAAGACGATTTCGCGGCGCTCGTTGAGGATGAGCACCGCGTTGGAGCCGGCATTGACCAATGTGTGGACCAAATGGTTGTCGTACAGCGAGGCAAAGCCGTCTTCGGAATGCGCGTTGTCGACTTGGACGTTGTCGACTTGGACGTTGTCGACTTGGACGCTGTCGACTTGGACGCTGTCGACTTGGGTTAAGCCGGATTGGATGGCATTGGAAGCTGCGCCCATCAGCAGCTTGGCGTCAATCAGTTCAATTTCCAACATTTGTCTGCTTAGAGTCAGTCAGGTGCGCAGGTTGACCCTGCGCGAGGATGGAATAGATCGTCGGATGAAACTTGGTGAAAAGAGGATAGCAGAGCTTTGTCTCGCGCGATACCGACATTTGACGCAGAATTCGCTTGTCGCCTCATTGAAATGTTGCAGCCTGCGGCCGGAATGCGTGGCGGCGGATCGTGCTGCCACAAAAGACTCTCTTCGCTTCCGGCTTTACGCCGGGCAGGCACAGGGATGGATATCGCTTTGTTAGCGTCTGCCTGCGGGATCGGTTAAAATAGAGCGGTTTCAGCCGCCGGCGCGCTCTTTCGCCTGACCGGCTCCCTCGAGACCGGCGCCGCGCCGCTCTCCCACTCTAGCGATTTCGCTCTCCTGATTTCGCTCTATCGACCTCGCGGAGGACAGTTTGGCCGTCGAAGATATCCAGAACTTTGCTGCAAAGCTGCGCGCCAATATCGAACAAGTCATCGTCGGCAAGCCCGAAGTGGTGGAGACGCTCACCATCGCCCTGCTGTGCGAGGGGCATGTGCTGCTGGAGGACGTGCCCGGCGTGGGCAAGACCATGCTGGCGCGGGCGCTGGCCCTGAGCCTCAACGCCGACTTTCGCCGCTTGCAATGTACGCCCGACCTGCTGCCCAGCGACATCACCGGCGTCAGCATCTTCAACCAGGAAACGCGCCAGTTCCAGTTTATGCCCGGCCCGGCCTTTACGCACATTTTGCTGGCGGATGAGATCAACCGCGCCACGCCGCGCGCCCAGGCCGCCCTGCTCGAGTGCATGGGCGAGCGCCAGGTCACCGTGGACGGCGTCACGCGCACGCTGCCCCGCCCCTTCCTGGTGTTGGCGACGCAGAACCCCATCGAGTACGAAGGCACCTTCCCGCTGCCCGAAGCCCAACTCGACCGCTTCCTCTTCAAGATCAGCCTGGGCTATCTCAGCGCCGAGCAAGAGGGCGTCATGTTGCAGAACCTGGGCCGGCGCCATCCGATTGAAACCCTGGGCAGCGTGGCGGACGGCTCGCAGATCCCGCTCTTGGCCGAACAGATCTGGCAGGTGCGGGTGGACGACAGCCTGCGCGCCTACATTGTGGCGCTGACGCAGGCCACGCGCACGCACACCGACCTGGCCCTGGGCGCCAGCCCGCGCGGCGCACTGGCCCTTTATCGCGGCGCGCAGGCGCGCGCGGCCCTGCGCGGGCGCGACTATATCTTGCCGGATGACGTGCAGGAGTTGGCGCTGCTGGCCTTGCCGCACCGCTGCATCGTCAAGCCGGAAAGCTCGCTGCGCGGGCGCACCGCCCCCAACATTGTGGCCGAGATCGTCGAGCAGACGCCGCTCGACCTGGGCGACGTGCGCACCCAGTGAGACAGCTTCTTGGCAGACGGGTTGCGCGCAGAAGGCCCCTGCGCGTCCGCGTGATCCCCGGCGCGCCGGGCCGGGCGACGTAAGCTATGCATAATCTCTTTTGGTCGCTGCTCATTCTCTTCACCATCGCCACGCTCCTGCGCCTGGACTGGGTCTATTACCTGGTCTATGTCGTGGGCGGCGTGTGGATCTTTAGCCACTGGTGGATCCGGCGCAGCTTCGGCAAGCTGAGCGTGGAGCGCAAGATGGGGCGCAGCGCCTTTGCCGGCGAGCGCCTGCCCGTACACTTGCGCATCGCCAACCGCAGTTGGCTGCCCTACCCCTGGCTGATGGTGGAGGAGCGCGTGCCGCTGGACCTAAAGGATGCGCTCGACTACCGTTCCGTGATCGGCGTAGGCAGCCGCGCCGTGGTGGACCACGCCTACGTGCTGCACTGCAAGCGCCGCGGCTATTTCCCCGTCGGCCCGCTCAGCTTGAGCACGGGCGACCTGTTCGGCTTTGCCGAGGCGACCTGGCAAGAGCGCGCGCCGGTCTACGTCACCGTCTACCCGCAGGTGCTGACCTTGCAGGAGTTGGGGCTGCCCAGCCGCTCGCCCTTCGGCGTCTTGCCGGCGCGGCAACGTCTCTTCGAGGACCCCAACCGCATGAGCGGCGTGCGCGAGTATGCCGCCGGCGACAGCCAGCGCCGCATCCACTGGAAGGCGAGCGCGCACGAAGACCGGCTGCTGGTCAAGAAGTTCCAGCCCGCCATCTCGCTCAATGTGGCGATTGTGCTCGACCTCAACCGTCAGGCCTACCCGATTTCGGGCGCCATCGGCAGCAGCGAGTGGGCCATCATCGTGGCGGCGTCGCTTGCCAGCCATGTCGTCGGGCAGCGCCAGCCGGTGGGGCTGATCACCAACGGCCTGGACTCGCTTAACGGCGAGATGACCTCGCCCATCCCGGCGCGCCAGGGGCAAGGCCACCTGACCACGCTGCTGACGGCCCTGGCGCGCGTGCAGATGCGCGACGTGGAGCAGAGCCTGGCGCAGTGGCTGCCGCGGCGCATCGCCGACCTGGAATGGGGCGCCACGCTGATCGTGGTGACGCCCAAGCTGGAAGTGGACGAACTGTGGGTGCTGCACAACGCCTATCGCCGCGGCTCCAACGCCATCGCGCTGGTCTGCGCGCCGCAGCCCAACTTCGCCCACATCCGCGCCCAGGGCGAAAGACTGCACGTCACAGTGCATCGCACGATTTGGGAAAAGGATCTGCACGAGTTGACGGATACGATCCGCGCGTAAGGCCGGCGGATAGCATCCGCATGGAAGTGTGGCGGATACGCCCGCCTTTGAACGAGGAGCCGCCTGTTGGCCGAAAACGCTGCGCCTGAACCGCACGCACCGGATCACGCGCTCGATGTGACAGACGTGACAGACGAAGACGCCGTGGAAGAAGCCGCGCAAGACGCGCCCGGCAACGCGACATCGCAGCCGGTGCAGCCGGGGCGGGCGGGCGGAGACTTCTCGCGGCAGCCTGCGCGCGAAGCCACAAGCGTACTGTCGGACCAGGCCTGGCTGCTCTCCTTGTGGCGCCCCGTGTTGATCTCGATCTTGTCCGGCTGCCTGGTGGTGGCCTTTGTCGCTTTTGTACGCCGCTTCGTACCGGAGCTGCCCGCGGTCTATACGCAGTTGCTGGTTGTGTTGGGGCTGGGCGCGGAGCTGATCGGCTGCATCTCCACCACGTGGCTGGCGCAGCCGGGCCAGCGCGCCAAGCGCAGCGCGGCCTATCGCGCGGCCGAACTCGCCTTGATCCTGGCGATCACGCGCGTGGGCATTTGGGCCGCCACCGGGACATGGCCCGGCTTTGAGTTGATCCTGCGCCCGCTCGACGCTCTGCTCGACGGCTACTTCATCGTCGGCGCCTTCGCCGTGTTAATGGCTTGGATCATGGCGACCGCCTTCACCAACGACATGCTCGGCATGGCTCTGCGCGCCGACGACCTCTATATGGCGCGCACCTACACCGACCGCTGGCAAGACACCGCGCGCCCGGTCTATACGGATCGCCCGGCTATTCTGCGCGGCTTCACGGGGCGCTGGGTGATAGGCGGCATCTTCCTGGTGCTGCTGGCCGCCGGCTCGCACATCGACCGGCCGCAGCCGGGCTTCTTCCTGCCCGTGATGCAGCAGAACGTCGACCGCAGCGTGATCCTGTCGGTCATCGTCTACTTCATGACGGGGCTGGTGCTGATCAGCCAGGGGCAGCTTGCCTTGCTGCGCGCGCGCTGGACGCTGCAAAAAACGCCCAGCGCGCCCAATGTGCTGCGCAACTGGCCCTTCTATGCCCTGATCCTGATCGTGGTGGTGGGCGTGATCGCGGCGCTGCTGCCGTTGGGCGGCACGTTCCATCTGGCGCGTATCATCACCGCCGTGTTCGAAGCCATCTATCTGGCGATCTTCTCCGTCTTCCGCTTCTTCCTCTCGCTCTTCCTGCTGCTGGCAAGCCTCTTCGGCGGCGGGGAACAAGAGGCAGTCGCGCCTACGCCGGAGCCGCTGCCGCAGTTCACGCCCGAAGCGCCGCCTCCGCCGCCTGTGCAAATCCCGCCCTGGGCAGGCGGGACCGTGTTCTGGATCGCGGCCGCGCTGGTATTGGGCTATGCGGCCTATATCTACTTCAGCGGCAAGGGCGTCAACTTCGATTGGCTGCGGCGGCTGTGGGAAATGCTGCGCGATCGCTGGGCGAACGTGACCGACGCCTATGAGCAGTGGCAGGTTAGCCGCGTGCGTATCGCCGGAGAAGAGGAGGGCGGCGCCACGGGCAAGCGCGGCGGCGGCTTGCTTTCGTGGCTGGGCAACCGCAACCTCAGCCCGGAGCAACAGGTGCGCTACTACTATCTCTCGCTGCTGGAACAGGCGGACGAGGCCGGACACCCGCGCCGCCAGTCCGAAACGCCGCTGCAATATGGCCCGCGCCTGGCAGCGGAGATCGCGCAGGAAGACGAGGACCGCGCCGCCATCGACGCGCTGACCGAGAGCTTCGTCGGCGTGCGCTATGCCCACACGCCCGTGCAGGCGGAGGACTTGCCCCCGCTGCGCCGCTGGTGGGATCGCCTCAAGCGCTT
>JBBSBO010000105.1:0-7275 GCA_038251215.1 Caldilineales bacterium | reverse complement strand
CCGAAATACTGCTCCGGCAGCAGCACGCCTTGTTCCACTGCCCCATCGGCCAACGCCACACGCCGCAGCGACGATTCGCCATACAGCCCCGTGCCCTCATAGAGCGCGCCATCCGCCCAGTCCAGCCCTTGCGTATACGCGCCGGGGTCATGCGGATACTCGGCGACCACCTCGAACGTATAGACCGGAACCGCTCCGGCTTCGCCCTGCGACGCCACAGGCGACGGCGCGGGCAGTGGGCTGAGCGGCGAATTAACCTGGGCCGGCGGCGCTGCTAAGGCCGGCGTTGGAACCAGGGTGGGCGGTGCCAGGGTAGAGGTCGCGGCTGCCGTCGCGTCCGGCTTGGGCCGCCCCGAGCAGCCCACTAGGCTCAGCAATACCACAAGCGCGAGCAGCAGCGCCGCCGTCTTTGTTTTCATCAGGGCCGTTTCACTCTTTCCGCAACCAGAATCAAGGAGAACCTTGAGTGGAATGTGCCAGCCGTGCAGGAAGCTGCGAGCCTCCTGCACGGCGTTGCTGCCGTGCGATTCTACCCCTTGCGGCTCCAGCCGGGCATCATATCCTTCCCGCTATCCATGCCGCTCCCGTCGTCCTGGCTGTCGGGCAGCCAGTGGTGCGGCGAATCGAACGAGTCAAAACCGGAATGCGCGCCATGATGCCACACAAAGAAACGCGCCAACATGCGCAGGAAAGGATGGCGGGCAAGCATGCGCGCCATGGGGCAGTCATGCGGCATGGGCGCAACCTCGTCGCCTTCGGCGCTATCGCCCGAGACCATAGGCTGCGGCATAGGCAGATAGCCGATGCCCAAGTAGGCCGCCGACGCGTCGTCCGGTTTGGCGCCCAGCGTCACTGCTACAAACTGCGTGGCGCCGCCATCCACACGCAGCACTTCCAACACGATCTCGTCGCCGGGCGCATGGGCCGCCACGTACTCGGTCAGGTCTGTCGCAGCCGCCAGCTTTTCGCCGTCCACGCCCAGGATGACATCGCCCACCGCCAAACCGGCCGCGGCCGCCGGGCTATCCTCGGTCACCGTCGTGATCAGCGCGCCGGGCATCGTCTCGGTATAGGGCGTTGTCTCGGTATAGGGCATCATTTCGCTCAAGTCGCGCGGCTGTCGCCCCCACGATTTGTCCCAATGGCCGCGCCCCGCTCCGTCCATGCCGCCGGTATCGCCGCGGGCGTCCATTCCGCCATCCATCCAATCATCCATCCATGCGCTGTAGTCCGGGCGCACGCCTAGGTAGGCGCGACCGTCGCTATCGCCCAGGGTCACCTCCACGTCCGTCTCGCTGTCGCCATGACGCACGCTCAGGGTCAGTACATCGCCGGGCGCAGCGCTCTGCATGCGCTCGACCAGCGCCATGACATCCGCCGGCGGCTCGCCGTCGATTGCCAGGATGATGTCGCCGCGCACGATACCCGCCGCAGCTGCCGGGCTATCCGCCGCCACCGATAGCACGAGCACGCCCGTCTCGGCGTCCATATTTGTTACTGTATCGGTTACCGTAACTGTATTCGTTACTGTATTCGTATTCGTTACTGTATCGGATGTCTTCGCTGCTTGCGCCAGGGCCGTCGAGCTAAAAAGCAACACAAAGAGCAAAGCCGCCGCCAGTGCGCCCATCGGGCGCAAAATTCGTATTCTGTCCATGGTACGATCTCCCTTCAAATTCCATCCACTACTGCACTTACTGCCAGTGTGCGAACTTCTCAACCACGCGCCCCATTTTACCATGAGTTGCGGCGAACGCACGCCGCCCGGATCGTACAGCGCCTAATCACACAGGCCCAATAACACAAGAGGGACAGCATCGCGCTGCCCCTCTTCCTTCATGTCACTGCTTTTCGCCCATGACGGGCGGACCGACCGCCGCGTCGACTAGCGCCGCGCGCCGCGCCCTTGCGGGGCGGCGCCGCGACCCCACGCGCCCGCCTGGCCCATACTGCCTGACCGGCCGGATTGGCCCGCGACAATCGCATCAAAGGTCGCTTGATCCAAGTACTGCGCTTCATAGACGTCGCCGGTGCGGGCCAAGTTGCGCACAAAGGCGCGCAGATGGTTCTCGGAGCCGCGCTGCAAACGCTGTAAGGCGAAGCGCACGTCGTCGCTGCCGGCGTTCTTCAGGGCGGCCTGCAAGTCGGAGATGTCCAGGTCCTCAATCGTGGCGCCGACCTGGAGCGCCGCCACTTGCGACTCGCTGCCCAACGCGATCAGGTCGGCGTAGAGCGCTTGCAGCTCGGCGTTGGCGAACTCGCCTACGCCCTTGCCCGCCGCCGGGTCGGCAAGTCCGTGGGCCTCCAGCAGCGCCAGCATCATGTCCATGTGCTGCGATTCGCTGCGTGCAATCGTGGCGAAGACGGGCAGCTGCCACTTTTCATACAGCGTCACATAGACGTCATGCGCCAGCTTTTCCTCTTCGCGCATATACAGTACGGCGTCCAGCTCCGTCGCATTGCTGAGCGTCGCCTGGGCGCTTGCCGCCGGCGCGGCGGGCGCGGCGGCGTGGACAGCCGGCGCGGGCGTTGCAGCCAACAACATCGCCGCCGTCATCAACCCGGCAAAGCCTGCGGTCCAACGCTTATTGTGTGCCAACATGATTTTGCTCTCCTTATTTTAGGGCCGGTCCGTGTGAACCAGCCGCGTCTGAATCAGTACCTAGATCCAGCATAGCGCGGAGATAAGGAGAAGCGTGGCAGAAGTTATGGGCAGGATGTGGAGAATTAGGCTGCGGTAGAGGCTGCTTCCGCCAATACGCTGCTTCCGCCAATACATCGTCGATAAATGCCTGCATCCGCGCGTGATGTCAGCCTTGCCAATAGATCTGTGTACACGCTGCGCACTGCCGGAAGTCATTCAACTCGCTATGAAATTGAACGGTAAATTGGGAGATGTCCTCTTTCACGCCCGTTGCTCCCCGTGTTCTGCGCGTACCCCGCCGGCTTGGTCGAACCGTCGCCGCCTCTGCTACAATAGTGCCAGCGCGCGGCCCGGCTTTGCAAGTCCGCGCAACAATGGCGTCCTCAGACGCATCTTCCTGCCCGCGCTGCCGCTCAGCGCCTGCGCCGCGTCCATGCAGTTCGCCCCGCCTAGAAAGCGCACAGCCATGGAACGTCGGCGCGCCGTCGGCTACCTGATTCTAACCGTCATCCTGTGGAGTACCAGCGGCCTCCTGATCAAGCTGCTGCCCTGGAACGCGCTGGCGATCTCCGGCACGCGCAGCGGCATCGCCGCGCTGGTGATCTGGGCCTATGTGCGTCGCCCGGTCTTCACCTGGTCGGTGGCGCAGGTGGGCGGCGCGCTGGCCTATGTCTGCTCACAGACCTTCTTTGTGGCAGCCACGCAGTTGACCACCGCGGCCAACGCCATTTTCCTGCAATACACCGCGCCTGTTTATGTCGCGCTCTTCGGCGCGTGGTTCCTCAAGGAGCGCGTGCGCCCGGCGGACTGGCTGTCGATGGGCGCCATCTTTGCGGGCATGTTCCTCTTCTTTGCCGGTGACCTTTCAGCCGAGGGCTATTTGGGCAATGTCTTCGCCATTCTCGCCGGCATCAGTTTCGCCGCCATGATCGTGTTCATGCGCAAGCAGAAAGACGGCTCGCCCGTAGAGACCGCGCTGCTGGGCAACATCCTTGCCCTGGCGGTCGGGCTGCCTTTCATCTTTTCCGCGGTGACGTCCGGCCCCGCGCTCGTCCTGCAGGATTGGGCGGTGCTGGGCTTCTTGGGCGTCTTCCAGTTGGGCATCCCCTTCATCCTGTACAGCAAGGCGATCCGCGCGCTGACCGCGCTGGAGGCCGTACTCATCCAAACCCTGGAGCCGATCCTCAACCCGCTGTGGGTCTTCCTGGTCATCAATGAGCGGCCCGGCCCGCTGGCGCTGGCAGGCGGACTGATCGTCTTGGCCTCGGTTATGGCCCGCGCCGTCATCAGCAGTCGGGGGCGACGCCGGCCCGTCGCCGCGCCCGCCGACTGAGCGCACGAAACCGATTGGGGGGCGCCCTACCCTCGCCCCTTCATATCTTCCTTCCACCCTTTCACGCCAGCCAAGGAGTCTGCACATGGCCAAAGTCACCGGAGGCGAAGCAGTTGTGCGCAGCCTGATCGCGCGCGGCGTCGACACGCTCTTTGCCCTGCCCGGCGTCCAGAACGACCCGCTCTTCGCCGCGCTCTACGACCACCGCGCCGAGATGCGCGTGATCCACACGCGCCACGAGCAAGGCGCCGCCTACATGGCGCTGGGCTATGCCCTCACGGCGGATAAGCCGGGCGTCTTTTCCGTGGCTCCGGGGCCGGGCCTGCTCAACGCCGCCGCCGCCCTCTCCACCGCCTACTCGCGCAACGCACCCGTGCTGTGTACCACGGGCCAACTGCGCACCGCCGAAATCGGCCGCGGCTACGGCCTGTTGCACGAGCTGCCCGACCAACTCGCCATCCTGCGCGGGCTGACGAAGTGGGCGGAGCGCGTGCCTTCCGCGCCCGCGGCCCCGCGCCTGGTCACACGCGCCTTTGAGCAAATGCTTTCGGGTCGCACGCGCCCTGTCGGTCTGGAGATCCCGTCCGATGTACTGGCCGCGCCCGCCGAGGTCGACCTGGCGACGCCGCCCCTGGATATCTACCGCCCGCCCGTGGACCTCGACGCCGTCGACGCGGCGGCGCAGCGGCTGGCTGCGGCCAAGCGCCCGGCCATCTTTATCGGCGGCGGCGCCACGGAGGCAGGCGAAGAACTGCGCGTCCTCGCCGAGCTGTTGCAGGCGCCCGTCTGCGCCACCTACAACGGGCGCGGCATCGTCAGCGACCGCGAGGAGTTCAGCCTCTCCATGACCGGCGGCTACAAGGTGTGGGAGACGGCGGATGTCGTGTTGGCCGTGGGCACGCGCCTGCAGACGCCGCTGCTCAACTGGGGCTATGAAGACGACCTCGCCGTGATCCGCGTCGACATCGACCCCGAAGAGTTCGGGCGCATCACCCCGCCCGCCGTCGGCATTTTGGCGGACGCCAAAGAGGCGCTCGCCGCCCTGATCCCCGCCGTGGAGAAATATTCCCCGGTGCGCGCCTCGCGTCATGACGAGATGCAAGCTTTCAAAGACGCCGCCGCCGGCCAACTGGAGCGCCTGCAGCCGCAAATGTCCTTTGTCAACGTCATCCGCGAAGAGCTGCCCGACGACGGCTTCTATGTGGAAGAGATGACGCAGATCTCCTACGTGGCGCGCTACGCCATGCCATTCTACCAGCCGCGCACGTGCGTCACCACCGGCTACCAGGGCACGCTGGGCTGGGGCTTTGCCACGGCGCTGGGCGTCAAGGTCGCCCACCCGGACAAGCCGGTGCTCTCCGTTACGGGCGACGGCGGCTTTCTCTTCACCGCCACGGAACTGGCGACCGCGGTGCAGCATCGCATCCCCACCGTCACCCTGATCTTCAACGACGGCGCCTATGGCAACGTGCGCCGCACGCAGAAAGAACGCTACGACAACCGCATCATCGCCACCGACCTGGTCAACCCCGACTTTGTACGGCTGGCGGAAGCCTTCGGCGCACAGGGCTTGCGCGCGCATACGCCGGAAGAAGTGCGCGCCGCCATCCGCCAGGGCTTTGCGGCAAATGTGCCTACGCTGGTCGACATCCCCGTAGGCGAAATGCCGAACCCGTGGGGATCCTTCTTTGCGCCCAGAATCCGGCCGCGGCGGGCATGAACTACCGCAGGCTGACGCGCTTCATCCTGCCGCTAGCCGTCACCGCCATCGTCGTTGAGCTGGGGCAGCAGTTTCTCAGCGCGGGCATGGCGCGCGTGCCCCAGGCCACGCAAACCTTGGCCGCCTATGGCCTGGCCTGGGGGCTGGTCCTCCTGCTTACCAGCCCCGTGGGCCAGACCAAAGAGTTGGGGCTGGTGCTCGTCAACAGCCCGCAGTCGCTGGCGAAGATTCGCGCCTTCGTCCTGCTGCTCGCCCTGACGATGGTGGCGGGCATGGCGAGCCTCACCTTCACGCCGCTGGGCTATCTGCTGATCGAACGGCTGCACGGCATCGACGCCGAACTGGGCGCGGTGGTGCGCGTGGCGCTGCTCTGGCTGATCCCCTACCCGCTGCTGCGGGGCATGGCGCTCTTTCACGCAGGCCTGCTGCTGCGCGCGCGCCACACGGAGTTGGTCAGCTACGCCACGCTCTCCAACCTGGGCGTCAGCATTGTCGCGGTCCTGGCTCTGCTGCATACGTCGCTGATCCGCGCCCAGCCCATCCTCCTGCCCGTACTGGCGATCTACGCCGGGCTGAGCTTGGAGGTCATTATCGTGGTGTGGGGCGCCTATCGCCATCGCCGCCAACTTTATCGTGACGGCGAACGCACGCCGGACGCCGGCCCCGCCACGCTTTCCTTTGGCTACATCACCGCCTTCTTCTGGCCCCTGGCGCTGATCATGCTGATCCAGGAGCTGAGCCGCCCGCTGATCAACCTCTTCGTGGCGCGCGGGCCGGACCCCACCACCGCCCTCGCCGCGCTGGTCGTGGTCTACACGCTGGGACGCATCCCCTACGGCTGGCTCAACGAGATCCGCAGCCTGGCCTCCGCCTTCCGCGAAGAGGTGGACAGCCTGCACTACATTCGCCGCTTCGCCGTCGCCTGCGCCTTCATTTCCTTTGGCATGATGCTGCTCCTCTTCTGGTCGCCCCTGCGCAACGTGATTCTGGAGAGGCTGATCGGCCTGGAGCCTGCGCTGGCAAGCGCGGCGCGGGCGCCCCTGATGATCTTTTCGCTCTTCTCCTTCATCGTCACGGGCCGCGCCTACTACCACGGCCTGGGCTTGCGTACGCGGCGCACGCGCGCCATGGCCCCCAGCGCGCCGGCGCGCATCCTCGCCATCCTTGCCGCCCTGCTCGTACTGCCCCTGGCGGGCGTCTACGGCGCTACGCTAGGCATCGCTGCCCTCACGCTCGGCTTCCTGGTCGAGACCCTCGTCGTGCGCCAGGGCGTCAAGGGCGGGATAGAACGCGGATGACACCGATTTAGCGGATCTGCGCGGATCAAAAGAGACCGCCGGCGGGCAGGCCCAATGCCTGCCACTTATCTTTCTCTGGCTGTTCTTTGTGATCCTTTGTGCCCTTTGTGGTGAATTGCCTTTGTTATTGCTGTTGCTTTTCCTTTGCGTTCTTCGCGCCTTTACGGTTTGTTGTTTTCCTCGGCCCCCAAGCCTGCCCCGCTAATGTGGTACAATAAATGGCAAACTCCGCACGATGAGTCCCCGCCGTTCGCGGCAAATAGACCAAGCGAAGAAGGGT
>JBBSBO010000104.1:0-7286 GCA_038251215.1 Caldilineales bacterium | reverse complement strand
CGCGCGTGCGCGCCTTAAGGTCATTGTAGAAATCCACGATTATCTCGGAGAGCGGGATCATGCACGCGATCTCCACGCGCTTCGTGTCCAACCATGTCTGATTCTTCAATTCGCCGCGGCGCTTGGTCACCAAGTCCATGATCGTGCCGATGTGCTCGGCGGGCGAGAAGATGCGCAGCTCGCACCACGGCTCCTCGATGCTGGCGATGGTCGTCGGATCCGGCAGCGCAGCCGGGCTGTCAATCGTGATCGTCGAGCCGTCGGTCAGGTTGACGCGATATTCCACGGAGGGCGCCGTGAAGATGATGTCCAGGTCATACTCGCGCTCCAGGCGCTCCTGCACGATCTCCATGTGGAAGAGGCCCAGGAAGCCCAGGCGGAAGCCGAAGCCCAGCGCCTGGCTCGTCTCCGGCTCGTAGCTCAGCGCGGCGTCGTTCAGTTGCAACTTCTCCAGTGCGTCGCGCAGTTCGCTGTAGTCGTCGGCATTAGACGGGTACAGCCCGGCAAAGACCATCGGCTTGAGCGGCTGGTAGCCGGGCAGCCGTTCGGTCGCGCTGTTTTCCGCCAGCGTGATCGTGTCGCCCACGTCCAGGTCCTGCAAAGTCTTGAGGCCGGTGGCGATATAGCCCACCTCGCCGGTGGAGAGGCCGAGGGTCGGGAACATCGCCGGCGTCAGCACGCCCACCTCCAGCGGCTCCAGCACCTTGCCCGTGGTCATCGCTATCAGCCGGGGCGTGCCCTCGATCTTGCCCTCAAAAACGCGCACATAGGCGATCACACCCTTGTACGAGTCGTACATGCAGTCGAACACCAGCGCGCGCAGCGGCGCGTTGATATCACCCGTAGGCGGCGGCACCTGCTCGACGATCTGGCGCAGCACGGCCTCGACGTTGATGTCGGTCTTGGCGCTGATGCGCGGGATGTCCTCGCCCGGCACGCCCAGCAGCCCCTCGATCTCCTCCGCCACATCGTCTGGCATGGCGGCGATCAGGTCGATCTTATTGATCACGGGCACGATGGTAAGGTTCTGCTCCAGCGCAGCGAACAGATGCGCCATCGTCTGCTCCTGGATGCCTTGCGACGCGTCCACTACCAGCACCGCGCCCTCGCAGGCTTGCAGCGCACGGTTGACCTCATAGCTGAAATCGACATGGCCCGGCGTGTCGATCAGGTTGATCTCATATTCCTGGTCGCCCAGCTTATAGATCATACGCACCGCACTGGCTTTGATGGTGACGCCCTTCTCCCGCTCCAGGTCCATCGAGTCGAGGAGTTGCTCCTTCATCTCGCGCAGGGTGACCGTGCCCGTCATTTGCAGCAGGCGATCCGCCAGCGTGCTCTTGCCGTGGTCGATGTGGGCGATGATCGAAATGTTACGGATGTGATCCAGGTTCATGCATCTGCCTTACGGGTCGCGCAGGCGGCCCTGCGCTCCGAAACTGCCTCTCCATAGAACGCCGCATTCAGCATTCCATCCTTTAGTATACCAGATTGTGAGCCGCAGGGCAGAGACGCATGGCCTGAAAGTGCAGCAATGCGCGCAAATGAGGCGGAAATAGAACGCAGATAACGCGGATCAGGCGAATTGGCGCGGACTTAGCACGGAGTTACGCCGCGTCCGGCGGCGGCAATGCAGCGATGTCGTCGGGCCGCTCTGAACGGCGGCGGTCGTAGCCGTCATACGCGCGGCAGCCCAGGATCACCACGCCCAGCCAGGCGATGCCCACCAGCAGCGCGCCCAGGATGTCGCTGGGGTAGTGTACGCCCAGGTAGACGCGGCTGAAGGCCACCAGCAGGGCGAAGAGTACGGCCAACACCGCCCAAACGCGCCGGCGATGCTGCCACAGCAGCCAGGCGATAAAGCCGTAAAGGGCAATCGAAGTGAGTGTATGGCCGCTGGGGAAGCTAGGATCCCGCGGCGCGAGCAGCGCCGGAAACACGGTGGGGCGCGGGCGCATAAACGTCAGCTTGAGCACTGCGCTGAGCAGCGCCGCGCCGCCGTAGCTGACAAGCAGCGCCACCGCCCACTTGATTTGCCCGCGACGCCACAGCCAAAACGCCACGACCGCCGCCACCACAATCCCCCCCGGGGAGCCGATGTACGTCACCGCCAGCATGAAATAGTCCAGCCACCTGGCGCTGACAGTGTGTACCGCCAGCATGATCGACGAATCCCAGAGATAGGCTTCTTGCTCCCAGATATCCTCCGCCAGCCAGGCCGCCAGCCCGATTGCCACGGCAATCACCACCAGCCCGACGATCCAAAAACCGACCGCTGCGCCTAGCTCTTTCTGCTCGACAGTCGCCTGGCGCGTGCCGGCTTTCGCTTCCGGTTGCGCGTTCATGCTATCTTCTCAACTCTCTTGTCCAACTCTTACCCTCTTTACCGTCCCGCTCTGCACGCGGTTAGGAGGCCTGCATCATTCCGGCGCCAAACGGTCTTGGAACCAGCCAATCGTGCGCTCCAGCCCGTCTTGCAGCGCCACTTGCGGCTCCCAGCCGAGGATGCGCCTGGCCCGCGTAATATCCGGCCGGCGCTGGCGCGGGTCGTCTTTGGGCAGCGGCTCGAAGCGGATGCCGGCCGCGTTGCCCGTGATGGCGCTGATGCGCTCGGCAAACTCGCGGATCGTGATCTCGGACGGATTGCCCACGTTGACCGGCTCGTTCTCTTCGCTCAGCAGCAGGCGATAGATGCCGTCGATCAGGTCGCTGACATAGCAAAAGCTGCGCGTCTGGCTGCCGTCGCCATAGACGGTGAGCGGCTGCCCGTGCAGCGCCTGCTTGACGAAGTTGGGCACCACGCGCCCGTCGTCGATGCGCATGCGCGGGCCATATGTATTGAAGATGCGCACGATGCGCGTGTCCACGCCGTGCGTGCGATGGTAGGCCATAGTCATGGCCTCGGCGAAGCGCTTGGCCTCGTCATACACCCCGCGCGGCCCGATCTGGTTGACGTGCCCCCAGTAGTCCTCCGGCTGCGGATGCACGAGCGGATCGCCGTACACTTCGCTCGTGCTTGCCAGCAGGAAGCGAGCGCCCTTGGCCCAAGCCAGGCCCAGCGCGTTGTGCGTGCCTAGGCTGCCCACCTTCAGCGTCTGGATCGGCAGCTCCAAATAGTCCACGGGACTCGCCGGGCTGGCGAAGTGCAGAATGGCATCCAGTTCGCCTTTGATGTATATATAGTTAGTGACATCATGGTGGATGAACAGAAAGCGCCGGTTGCCGGCCAAATGGGCAATGTTGTCGGTGCTGCCCGTGCTCAAATTGTCCATAGCGATCACATCATGGCCGTCGGCCAACAGCCGATCCACCAGATGGCTGCCCAAGAATCCTGCACCCCCCGTCACGAGTACGCGCATGGCTGTCCCTTTCCTTCACTCATTGCCGGCTCTTTGATGGTAAACTATCTAGACTACAAGGCTCTAAGCGCCGGCGATGCACGCAGGGACGCACACATAGCGCCCGTTGAATCATGCACCGCCAGGCCGCGAACCTCAAGTATCAATATACCGTAAGCAGATCGCATTGCCAGTATAGCGCCCAGTACAACCGCACGGAAGCTGAACGCCCATGCACCCAACTTTGCCTTTCGGCCCCGCCTCGCTGCCCACCGCGCCCATTCTCGCCATCCTCGCCGTACTCCTGGCGCTGGAAGTCGCCGGCCGCTACGGGCGCAAGCTGGGGCTGCACCCGGATGACGTGTGGAACACGGCGCTGATCGGGCTGGCCGCGGGCTTGATTGTAGCCCGAGTGTGGAATGTTTTCCAGTTCCGCCATATCTACGCCGCAGAACCGGCGCTGATCTTCAGTCTGCGCCCCAGCGGCTTCGAGTTCTGGCCCGGCGTGATCGCAGCCTTGATCGGCGGTTATGCCTACCTGCTGCGCCGCGCGCTGGACCCCGTGCGCGTGGGCGCCGCGCTCAGCGTGGGCGCGACAGCGGGCGCAGCGCTGCTGGGTGTCTCCGGCTACCTCACGGGCGGCATCCTGGGCATGTCCTCCACGCTCCCGTGGGCGCAGCCCTATTTCGGCGAGATGCGCCATCCTGCCGGCCTCTACCTGGCGCTCGGGCCAGCCCTGCTCACGGCGGCGCTATGGCGCTGGGCGCCGTCGCAACAGCCTGGTCGCGTGCTGCTGCAGGCAATCCTCGGCTACAGCCTGCTGCGCCTCGTGGCGGACGGCTTGCGCGACAACATGGCGCTGCTCGGCCCCGTGCGCCTGAGCCAACTGATTGCGCTGCTCGCCGCCCTCGTCTGCGCCTGGCTCCTCGCCCGCCCCGAGGCGAAAGAAGAATAGAACGCAGATGGCACGGATTGGGCGAATCAACGCGGATTTTTCTCGTTGTTTCTCGACCCGGAGCCGGTCGCCTAATGCCACAAAGGATTTTCTCGCTACATTCATTGGTTGCTTTTTCTCTGCGTCCTCTGCGACCTCTGCGGTTCTTGCTTTTTGCTGTTCTTGCTGTTGCTCTTCCTTTGCGCTCTTTGCGGTTTGAGGTTTTCTAGTGCCTAAACCACGCCGGTACATTCTGGACGCGACCAGCGACCCCGCGCAGTTGGGCGGCAAGGCCGCGGCCCTGGCGCGGCTGCGCGACGCCGGCCTGCCGATCCCGGCCTGGTTCGTCGTCAGCCCCGCCGCGCTGGACGCAAATCTCGATGCGCAAGAGCGCGCGGCGCCGGCTCAGGCAGAGGATGCCGCATCCGCCCAGGCCGTGCCGGCGAATATCGCCCTCGCCGCCGAGGTGATGCAGGAACTGGCCGCGGCCCTGGCGCAGTTGGCGTCGGCGGGCGAGCGGCTCGCCGTGCGTTCCTCCGCCGCCTACGAGGACGCGGCTGCGCACTCTTTCGCCGGGCAGCTGGAGAGCTACCTCAACGTGACGCCCGAGGACGTCGCCGCACGCGTGGCGGATGTGTGGCGCTCCGGCTACAGCGCGCGCATCTTTGCCTATCGCGCCGAGCATGGCCTGCACGGTGCGCCGCCGCCGCCGGCCGTACTCGTGCAACGCATGGTGCAGGCGGACGCCGCGGGCGTAGCCTTCTCCGCTGACCCCATCAGCGGACGGCGCAGCGTGGCGGTGGTCGCCGCAGTGCAGGGGCTGGGCGAGGGCCTCGTCTCCGGCGAGCGGGACGCAGACTCCTGGCGCGTGGCGCGCGACGGCGCCATCCTCGAGCGCAATCTGCAGCAGCCCGATCTGCCCGTAATGGCCGATGATGCCGTGCGCGCCGTCGCCGCGCTGGCGCGCCGTGTGGAGCACATCTTCAACCGTCCGCAAGATATCGAGTGGGCCATGCAGAGGGGCGACCTGTGGCTGCTGCAAGCGCGCCCGGTCACCGCGCTGGCTGCACTGGCGGACCCGGACGGCGCGCAGGTGCTGTGGGATAACTCGAACATCATCGAGAGCTATGGCGGCATGACCACGCCGCTGACCTATTCCTTCGCGCGCCGCGCCTATACCGAAGTCTACCGGGAATTGTGCCGCATCTTGGGCGTGCCGGCGCGCATGATTCAGGCCAATCAAGCCGTGTTCGGCAACATGATCGGCCTGATCCGCGGGCGCATCTACTACAACTTGCTCAGTTGGTATCGCGTGCTGGCCATGCTGCCCGGCTTCAAGGCCAACCGGCGCTTCATGGAGCAGATGATGGGCGTCAAGGAGGGCCTGCCCGATGACGTGGTCGCGTCCCTGGCGCAAAGCTCGTGGCGACAGCGCATGACCGACCGCCTCTACCTGGCGCGCACGGTACTGGGGCTGGTTGCCGCCTACCTCACGTTGGAACGACGTATCCGCCGCTTCTACGCCCGCCTCAACGCAGCGCTGGGCGAAGGTAGGCCCGACTTCAGCGGCAGCCGCGCCGATGAACTGGTGCAGATCTATTGGGAGTTGGACGGGCAACTGCTGCATCGCTGGGATGCGCCGCTGGTCAACGATTTCTTCGCCATGATCTTCTACGGGCTGCTGCGCAATTTGGCCGCCAAATGGTGCGACGACCCGACCGGCACGCTGCAAAACGACCTGCTGACGGGCGAGGGCGGCATGATCAGCGCCGAGCCGGCCGCGCGCGTGCGTCGCCTCGCCGAGCTGGCGCGCCAGACGGAGACATCCATGCCGGACTTCATCACGCAGTTGCGCACGGGGTCCCTGCCCGCCCTGGCGTCGACGCGAACCATGACCCCCGACTTCTGGCGCGAAGTCGACGCCTACCTGGCGCAGTTCGGCGACCGCTGTCTCGCCGAGCTAAAGTTGGAGAGCCTCACATTGCACGACGACCCGCTGCCGTTGCTGCGTGCCGTGGGCCAGTTGGCGGCGCATCCCGCCGGCCTGAATGCGGCGGACGGTGCGGCAAAGGTGCGCCGCCAGGCCGAAGCACGCGCCGACGCCGCGCTGGCGGGCAAGCCGCTGCATCGCACGCTCTTCCGCTGGGTGCTGTCCGGCGCACGCCGGCGCGTGCGCGACCGGGAGAACTTGCGCTTCGAGCGCACGCGCGTCTTTGGGCGCGCGCGCCAAATCTTTGTCGAGCTAGGCCGCCGCTTCTATGCTGCCGAGGCGCTGGACGACCCGCGCGACGTCTTCTATCTGACGCTGGACGAGATTATCGGCTATGTACAGGGCACGACCGCTTCGGCGGACTTGCGCGGGCTGGCGCAGGTGCGCGCCGCCGAGTTCGCCCGCTACGCGCAGATGCCGCCGCCTGCTTCCCGTTTTGCCACGCTGGGCGCGGTGCAGCAGGGCAACGCTTTCCAGGCGGCGCAGGCGGCGAGCGCCCCGCCCGCAGGCGATGTCCTGACCGGCATCGGCTGCTGCCCGGGCGTGGTGCGCGGGCGCGCGCGCGTGGTGCGCGACCCGCTCAACGCCGCCCTGGAGCCGGGCGACATCGTCGTCGCCGAGCACACCGACCCCAGCTGGATCCTGATCTTGCCGCTAGCAGCCGGGCTGGTGGTGGAACGGGGCAGCTTGCTCTCCCATGCGGCCATCGTGGCGCGCGAGTTGGGCATCCCCGCCGTGGTCGCGCTGAGCGGCGCCACCAGTCGCCTGCACGATGGCGCGATCATCGAACTCGACGGTAGCACAGGCCGGGTGACGACGCTTCCGGCAGACGCGTAAGGCGTGCGCCGACAGGCCCTGTGAAGGCGATCTCGACGTCCTTGGCGTAGAAGCCACGATTGGCGATCTTGAGGGTATAGCCGTCGCGGATCGCGCCATCGTGCAGGCGACTGGTGGCGCCGCTCAGCGCGACCACGGCGGGGATGCCCAACTCGCGCGCCACGATGGCCGCATGGGAGAGCAAGCT
>JBBSBO010000103.1:0-7333 GCA_038251215.1 Caldilineales bacterium | reverse complement strand
GAGTTCGTGCGCCACGGCGGGGCCTACGATTTGGCTGCCCAGGCAAAGCACGTTCATCTCGTCGTGTTCCACGCCTTGGTGCGCGCTGTAGGTATCGTGCGCCACGCTGGCGCGAATGCCGTGCAGCTTGTTCACCGCCATGCACATGCCCACGCCGCTGCCGCAGATGAGGATGCCGCGGTCGACCTCGCCGGCTTGCACGAGGCGGCCCACTTTGGCGGCATAGTCGGGGTAGTCGACGCGCTCCGCCACATCCACGCCTACGTTGATGACGTCAACGCCCAGGCGGTTCAACTCTTCCAGGACCGCCGGCTTGAGCGCCAGACCTATGTGATCGTTGCCTACCGCAATGCGCATGTGTGTCTCTCCTTGATGCTTTGTGCAACGGCTTTCTTGTCTAGATCGCGTCGCCCGGGCTGATGCCGTAGGCGCGCCGGGTCATCGGCCACAACAGCCAGACCAGCCCAATGATCGGCTGAACCAATGGGAAATAGCCGTAGTCCTCGCCGAAATGGCGCCATACGGTGCTGCCCACCGCACCCGGATCGACCACGCTCCAGGCGCCGACCAGCAGCGTCATCGCCGTCTCAAACGCCAACACGCCTACCGACAGGCGCCAAGTCCACGGACGGCGATAGGCGAAGCCAATCGTGGCGGTCAAGTAGAGCAGCGCCGCCAACCCGCTCAGCGCGACGGGCAAATAATAGTCGATGTCCTGGCGCACGAACAACTGGTAGAGCGCCCGGGCGCCGGTAGATAGCGCCAGCAAAGGATAGGAAACAGCCAAGACATAGCCGGCCGGGCTGACGACTTGCTCCCAGAGCAGGTCGACTTTGGCCGGTTTGCTGCTCGACTGCGCCGCTCCGTGTCCCATCGCACTCCCAGTCCAAACACGCCGAGACTTGACATTTACCCACTCTATTCAAGCGGATTTGCCGTGCCACATCTGTAAGCGCAACGGGGTTTAGCCGGTGCGTGTGTGCGTATCGCACCCTGCCTGCCACTAGGTTAGGCCGCAGGCGCCTCGTCCGAGGCAACGAACGAGCGCACCTCGCGCAAGAGATACTCATAGTCGCGCACGACCGGGATGTCGGGGTAGTCGGCGCAGACATTGGCGGGCGGGCGAAACAGCACGCGCCGGTTTGCCTCGAGCAACATGGCGATGTCATTGTACGAGTCGCCTACCGCCATTGTGCGAAAGCCCAGTTCGTGGAAAGCCGCCAATGCGCGGCGCTTCCCCTGTTCCACGCGCAGCCGGTAGCCCGTGACGGTTCCGTCTGCATCCACTATCAACGTATGCGCGAAGACGGTGGCGAGGCCCAGCTTGGGCAGCAGCGGGTTCACGAACTGGTAGAAACTGTCGGTGACCACGATCACGGGCACGATGCGGCGCAATTCATCGAGCAGGGCGCTCGCGCCCGGCAGCGGGTCGAGTTGGGCGATCACCGCCTGGATATCAGCCAAGCGCAGCCCATGGCGGAGCAGCGTTGCAAGGCGCATTTGCATCAACTCGTCATAATCCGCCACGTCGCGCGTGGTCAGGCGCAGCTCGGCGATGCCCGTTGTCTCCGCTACGGCGATCCAGATCTCCGGCAGCAAGATGCCTTCAAGATCGGTCGCCAGCAGGGGAGGGGGGCCGTCGAGGATGCTCGGGCGGGTAGGCTCGGTCGCGGTCATGCGGATATTTGCTCCTGCTCACTACGCTCACTGTGCGATCCAGCGGCGCAAGGTTGGTCGAGACTGCGGTCCATCGGCCATCATCATATAGGAGAGTGGTTCACGTCGAAAATCAAGCAAGCGCCGGCGGCGCAAACTGGAGAGCGCCAGCGTCTTTAGGCTGAAGCAGTTGGGCGTCTGCACCGTTTCCTCCAGCCGTGTCCTCCATTTGACGGCTGGAGTTACATTCGGTAGACTGGCGGCAATCCTAAGGTTTCATGAGAATCCCGCGCGACGAATCCATTGTAGGGATCCCATTGATAAGGTCCATGTAAGGGGAATTGCCCATGCCGAAAACGCCTGCGCTTGCCATCCAAGAACGCCCGCCCGTCAACCCGGCGGAGGCCGTGGACGTCAGGGAGAAGGGCCGCTCCGCCACGGGCGAGGTTCTCTCCTCCGACCGCCGGCTCTTTATGCAATTTATGGCGTTTGGCGGCAGCAAAGACAGCGCCCGCCTGAGCCAGGCGCTCAACCGCGCCGGCATCGACGGGGTATTGTACGAAGACATCAACGACCCGTATGGCGTGGGGCTGTTGACCTTCAGCGAGTCCCCCGGCTATTTCGTGGAGGAGGCGCGCGCGTTTCTGACTACATCGCCCTTTGCCGACCTCACGCCCAAGCCGGAACATACGCTGTTGGGGCGCACCTACTCGCTTGGCTATGAGCCGAACTTGGAAGAAGCCTTGATTGAACGGCCGCGCAGCCGCGTGTGCGACCCGGCGCTGCCCTGGGCCGTGTGGTATCCGCTGCGCCGCTCCGGCTCGTTTGAGCAGCTCAGCGCCCAAGAGCAAAATGTGATTTTGATGGAGCATGGCGGCATCGGCCGCGCCTTTGGCCGCGCCGGGCTGGGCTATGACATTCGCCTCGCCTGTCACGGCTTGGACAAGCACGATAATGACTTCGTGGTCGGCTTGTTGGGGCCGGAGCTTTATCCGCTCTCCTTGATCGTGCAGCGCATGCGCAAGACACAACAGACCTCGCTGCACCTGGACCGGCTCGGCCCATTTTTCATCGGCCGCGTCGCCTGGCAGTCGCAGGGAAGGTAACGCGCCTGTGACCGCCATAATGCCGACCTCATCGCATGCGCCGCGCGCCGGCACCGCCCCAGCGCAACGACACGCGGAAAGCCCCGCGGAAGCAACAGAGCCGAGCGCGCCGTTTTTGCGCGCCTGCGGCGGCTTGCCGGTTGAGTACACGCCGGTGTGGCTGATGCAGCAGGCGAACCATACGCCGCACAGCGTGGCGGAGATTGTTGCTTCGCCCGAGTTGGCGGCGGAGTTGACCCTACAGCCCGCCGAGCGCTTCGGCGTCGACGCGGTTGCGCTCTGCTCCGAGGTTTCCCTTCCGTTGGGCGGAATGGGAATGCAGCTGGACCTGAACGCCGCGGCCGGCGTGCGCGTCGTCGAGCCGCTGCGCAGCACATACGCCATCGACCTCCTGGCGACGCCCACAGCGGAGGAACATCTGTCGCCGACGCTGGATGCCACCCGCCTGGCTGCTGCTGAACTAGCCGGCCGCGACCTGCCACTGGCGGGCTGGGCGGGCGCGCCGTTTACGCTGGCCTGCTATGCTATTGAAGGCGGAGGTCAGGCGGGCGATTGCCGCAACTTCGCGCGCGTCAAGGCGCTGCTTTACAGTGAACCGGCTGCCTGGAAGTGCTTCATGACCAAGCTCATCACCGTCCTCGCCGACTTCCTCGTGAAGCAGGCCCAGGCCGGCGCGTCGGCGCTGCTTGTGTCCGACCCGTGGGCGGGGTTGGCCCTGGGCCGCGATGACTATCTGCGTTTTGTGCAGCCCTATAACCGTACGCTCTTCACGGCGATTCGTCGCAGCGGCGTGCCGGCGATCCACTTCAGCGCGGGCACTAGCGGCTATCTGGCGGACGTAGCCGAGGCCGGCGCTGATGTGCTGAGCGTGGACTGGCACATGCCGCTCGACTGGTGCTGGGCGAAAATGGACTCGGCACGGCCCATACACGGCAATCTGGACCCGGTCGCGCTGACGGCGCCCTGGCGCGAACTCAAGATGCAGGCAGACCGCGTGTTGGCGCAGGCGCAAGGACGCCCTGGGCACATCTTCAGTCTTGGCGGCGAACTCCTGCCGCAGACGCCGGATGATGTTATTCGGCGGCTTACGGAGTATGTACACGACGCTGAATCAGACAGAAGCAGAGTAAGAGCATGACCCATCTGCACTATCCCCTCGGCGTATTGATCATGGCCTATGGCGGCCCCAACTCGCTCGACGAACTGCCCGGCTATCTGTCCGACATTCGCAGCGGGCGGCCCACGACGCCGGCGGTGCTGCACGAGATCACGCACAACTACCGCATGATCGGTGGCAGGTCGCCCTTGCCCGACATCACGCGGCAGCAGGTGGCGGCCGTGGAGGCGATGCTTGACGCGCAGCGCTTTCGCTGTTATCTGGGCATGCGCCACTGGTCGCCGTGGATCGAAGACGTTGTGGGGGAGATGGCGGGCGATGGCATCACACAGGCCATCAGCCTGGTGCTCGCCCCGCATTACAGCAAGCTAAGCGTAGCCAAATATCAGGCGAAGATCGCCGACGGCCTGGAGATGGCCCACGGCGCTATCGAGTTTGAACACATCGCCAGTTACCACGACGCGCCGCTCTACATCCAGGCATTGGCGAATCGCGTGGCGGAGGGCTTCGCCCAATGGCCGGCGCAGGAACAGGACGCCGTGCATGTGGTCTTTAGCGCGCACAGCTTGCCCGTGCGCATCATGCAGATGGGTGACCCGTACGACGCGCAGTTGCGCGAGACGGCGAGTCTGATCGCGCAGCGTGCGGGCCTCTCCGCTGCACAGTGGTCGTGGAGCTACCAGTCAGCGGGGCGTAGTCCGGAGCCGTGGCTCGGCCCGCAGTTGGGCGAGCATCTGCATGACTTGGCGGCACGCGGCGTGCGCAACGTGATCAGCATCCCCGTCGGCTTTGTGGCCGATCACGTGGAGATTCTGTTCGATATCGACATCCAGGCGCAGGAGGTTGCGCGCGAGCTAAGCATACGGCTAGTGCGCCCGCCTGCGCTGAACACCGATCCGCTTTATATTCAGACGCTGGTCGATCTCATCCAAGACCGCGCCGCCCAGTGGGAGCGCCGCCAGGAGCCTGCGACCGCCTAAGATGCCTTCAACGTTCCAACGGCCTCTGCACTCCACCTATGCAGTTCGGAGAATGGAGTTAATTTCCTCGACATCGGATTCATCGAAGTCGTCCGGATCAAAATCCCCGCCAATCCATTCAAGCATATCCTCGCGGTCTGGATTTTGCGGATCGTTGATCGTGTCCAAGAAATCATAATAACCCCACGTGCCGCCCACGTCCTCCGGCGGGCAGGTGCGCCTGCCTTTCAGGCAGCGCGGATAGCGAATGCCTGCCTCCGGCGGGAGGACTTTCTCGACGACGACCAGATGCTCCCATCCGTCGCCAAAATCATACTCGTAGAGGAATCTATCCTTCTCTTCAGCTACGATGTCGCCTAACTTGACGCGCCTTTCGCTGACGACATCGTCGAACCAATCCGGATCAGGTTCGCCATACATGATGCCATTCGCCGTGAATTGATGCAGATGCGAGTTAGTCCACCCCATTGAAGTCTGTAGTATATAGTTCAGCTTGTACAGCGTGGTGCTTCCCCGCACCTGAATCCGCCGCCAAATGGGCGGCTTAGTATCCTTCAACGTCACCTTTAGCTGAAAGACAGGGCTTTCGTCTGTTTTCTTGGGCGGCATGAGATTCTCCTTTCGCCCGCCGCATGAGGTCGATAACGCGTACTCAGCTGGCCGCCTGCTCCTTGTCGCCACCCGGCAAGCGGTCGTAGATGTCGTGTACATCCTCGGCGTGGAAGCGAGCAGCGCGCCGACTGGGGGGCAGCGGTTCGTCGTAGAAGAAGGCGGGCAGCTCGTCGTCCTCGAGGCCAAAGCCGGCTTGGCGATTAAACTCGCGTTCCAGGCGCAGCGTCTCTTGTCCCATTTTCAGGTAGAAATCGGGTGTCAGGTTCGTGCCGTGCGCCGCGTTGATGGCTTGTGTCAGCCACTCGATGTTGGCATTGGTGACGGTCTGACCGAACATGCATAGCCCGACCGAATCGCCGGCGGCGATCTTGACCTGCTGCGCCAGGCTCTGCTCCAGAAGCTGTTCCAGGTTCATGTTGGCGGTGTCGAGGCGGGGGATATTGCCCGCGGTATGGTCAGCGCCCTGCGCCGTCACCATCATAGTGATGCCGGTCGCCTCGACGACGCGCGGGTCGTAGGCGCTGATCGCCTGCTTCTTGACCACCGGCACGCGCGTCACGCCATAGGCTGCGCCCACACGCGCCGTGCCCAGCGCCCATTGTCTGCCCTGCTCTGTGCCGTTGCGGATCTCGGCGAGCGCGCCGGCCATCCACTTCACATCGCCGAATTCGGCCAACCCCGCGTCCATGAGCACGCCCAGCGTGGCGCCCGTCTCAATCGTGTCCACGCCCATGTCGTTGGCGATGTAGTTGAGCGCGGCCAGGTCGTCCGGGTCGGTGATGCCGCAGTTTGTGCCGAGTAGGCCGAGCGTCTCATATTCGAGGGGCGACACCACTTCTTCGCCCTCGGCATTGTTGTAGACGTTGCTGCATTGAATCACACAGCCGGGCATGCAGGAATGAGTTTGCAGGCCGCCGCGACTTGTGTTCAGCTCGCCGATGTAGTCGGCGCCCATCTTGAATGGCTCACCTGCGTTTGTGTCCGCCTGTTGGCCTGCCGTGAAATTGCGCACGGGCAGCCCGCCGACGAGGTTCTGGAAGTCGGCCATCGCCATGGTGCCGGCGGCATTGTAGAAGTTCATGACCACCGAATCGGCGCGCAACATCTTCGCATAGTCCCGGATGTTGGACATCGTCTTGGGGCGGTCGTGCAGCGGGGGGATGCGGTCCAGATCTACGACAATGGCCTTAACGCGCTTAGAGCCGAGGACCGCGCCCACGCCGCCGCGCGCGGCCAGGCGCGACGGGCGTCCATCGATGTCGCTGAAGGCGATGCCTGCCAACAGGCCCTGATATTCGCCGACCGGGCCGCACAGCGCCAAGGCAATCTTGCGTCCATACGTCTGATAGAGCAGCTCGGCGGCCTCGAAGTTGCCGCGGCCCAGATAGGGCGCCGCGTCGTCGAAGGTGATGCCGCCGTCTTTGGTCAGGTGGATGACCGTCCATTCGTCGCCGGCGTTGTGCAGAGTCAGCCCCGAAATCTGAAGTTGGCCGAGTCCGTAGCTGAAGGTGCCGCCGCCGTTGGCCTCCTTGATGCCGCCGGTTAGGGGACTCTTGCAGCCGACGCTGGTGCGATTGGCGTTGGAGAACGACGTGCCGGCAAAGGGTCCGGCGGAAAAGATCAGCGGGTTGGCGGGCGACAGCGGATCGACCTGCGCCACGCCGTTCTCGACAAGCGTCTTGGCGATCAGGTAGCGGCCCACCTTAACGACATCCTCGCCTTCCAGTTGCCGGCGCGTGACGCTGCGATCGGCCAGATCGATGTCGATATAGGTTCGCATGATAGACCTCCTTCAAGAGCGAAAGGGGGGCGTCCGGATGGGTGCGCCTTGGCCTCTCGGTGAGTGCATAGAGTGATAGCCG
>JBBSBO010000102.1:0-7351 GCA_038251215.1 Caldilineales bacterium | reverse complement strand
TTGGGCAGTTGCAACTGCTGCGCCAGGGGCCGGTACTCTTGCCAGGCCTGCAGAATCTCTTCGCGGCTCGGCTTGCGCTCGAACTCCACGCTGACCGCCTCCAGGTGACCGTTGCGCACAGGCACGCGGTTGCAATGCGCGCTGATCACGAAGTCGGCGTTGCGCACGCGCTCGCCGTCGAAGACGCCCATCAGCTTCTGCGGCTCCTTTTCCTCCATCTTCTCTTCTTCGCCGGAGATGTAGGGGACGACGTTGTCTAGGATGTCCATGCTGCTGACGCCCGGATAGCCCGCGCCGCTGATGGCCTGCATGGTGACGACGAAGATTTTTTTGATGCCGAAGCGTTCGTGCAGCGGGTGCAGCGCGCTGACCAGGTGTGTCGTGCTGCAATTGGGGTTGGTGGCGATGAAGCCCTTCCAGCCGCGCGTGCGCTTTTGCACATCCAGCAGCCCTAAATGCTCAGGGTTGACCTCGGGGATGAGCAGCGGCACGTCGTCGTCGTAGCGGTGATTGCGCGCGTTGCTGCACACGCCATAGCCCGCCGCGGCGAAGTTGGCCTCGATCTCGCCGGCGTTGTCCGAGGGCAGGGCGCTGAAGACTATCTCAGCGTCGAAGCCCGGCTCGCAGGGCAGCAGCGTCCACTCGCGCAGGTGCGCCGGCATGCCGCCGCGCAGGTTCCACTTGCAGGCATTGGCATACGTCTTGCCTGCGCTGCGCTCCGAGGCGCACAGCGCGCTGATCTCAAACCAGGGATGTCCCTGTAACATTTGTACAAAGCGTTGGCCGACGGCCCCTGTTGCGCCCAGCACGCCGACCCGGATCTTCTTGCCTTCCATCGCTCTTTGTCTCCGTAATGCGTTCAAGCCGCAAGAATGCAGGCTGCAAGATTTCAAACTAGTCTAGTTCAAGCTGTAAAGGCCAGCTCGATGATGTCGCTCAACACGGCGGCAGCCGTGACGTCGGCGCCGGCGCCTCGCCCCTGAATGACCAGCGGGGTGGGGCTGTACCAGCGCGTGTGGAACTCGACCAGGTTGTCCGTGCCGCTCAGGCGACCGAGCGGGCTGTCGCGTTCCACCAGCAGCGGGCCGACGCGGCAGGCGTGGTCTGCCACCGTCGCCGCGTAGCGCAGGGTTTGGCCCTGGGCGGCGGCGGCCTGCACTTGCTCGGCAAACTGCGCATCCAGCGCCGGCAGTTCGTCCAAGAACCGGCGCACGGAGAGCTTGTCCATCTCCGCCGGATAGAGGCCCTGCACCGCCACGTCCGCCAGGTCGAGCCGCCAATCCAGGCCGCGGGCCAGGATCAAGGCCTTGCGCGCCACGTCGACGCCGCCCAGGTCGTCGCGCGGGTCGGGTTCGGTGTAGCCCAGCGCGTGCGCCTCGCGCACGATCTCGCTGAAGCGACGCCCTTCCTGCAGGCCGGACATGACATAGCCGAGCGTGCCGCTGAGCGTCCCCGCGATGCGCTGCACCGGGTCGCCGCTCGCAAAGAGGCGATTGAGCGTAGCGATCACGGGCAAGCCCGCGCCGACGGTCGGCTCCCAGCGGCTGCCGCCGAGATGGCGCACGGCGCCGCGCCCGCCTTCAGCCGCAGGCGTAGCGCCGGCTGAGGTCAGCCGGTCATATACCTCCTGTTGGATGGTGAGCGGTTTCTTGTTGGCGAGCGCGACTTTATAGCGCCGCTCCAGGGCATAGAGCAAGCCCGGCACGGTGGCGTCACCGGCGGTACAGTCCACGACGACCGCGCCGGCCCGGCCTGCGATATCGACGATGCTATACGAATCGCCCTGCGGCCCGCCCTCCGGATGGTCCGCCAGGCGACCGCCGCTTTCCTTCAGCGCCACAATTTCGTGCAGCGTTTCGTCGGCGAGGCCGTCGCTCGGCTCGATGACGGCGCCGTCGCGGTCGCACACAGCCATCAAGCGCAAGGTCAGGCCATACTGGATGGCGTGCAGGCTGCGGTGTTCCAGTATTTGGCGCAGGAGCGAACGTCCTACCCCCCCGACGCCAAACAGTATAACCGGCAGATCTCGCATAGGCTTCCCAGTGTCCGCTACAATTCCGCTACAATGATGTCCGCTATGGTATCGTCCGCTGCGGCGTAGTCCGCTGCGACCGGCACAATTCTCAAAAGCGGGGAGCGCAAACCGTCGGCGCGACCTTGACAGGTCTTCCTGTCCGGCGCGCGCAGCGGCTCGGCCCCCCTCCCTTTCGGTTGTCGGATTATTATAGCATAGCGCGCAAGCGGCGCATCAATCGGGAAAAAAAAGGACAAACCACGAAGGCGCAAAGGACGCGAAGAACTGCAAAAAGCCAGAAAAACAACAGCAAGCAGAAACTGCGATATCATGGCCCCGTTTCTGCTTGTGCCGTTCTTGCTGTTGCTTTTACTTTGCGTTCTTTGCGCCTTTGCGGTGTTTTCTTTTGATTATCGTTCCGCGGTTGGCTTGTGCAGCTCGAAGATGTCGTGGATGGCGCCTACGGCGAGGGCGCGCTCGCGTTCATACACCACCAGGCTGACGTTGGCTTCGCTCGACCCCTGGGCGATGGCGATCACGTTAATGCGCTGCTCACCCACGGCGCGGAAGATGCCTGCCGCCAGGCCCGGCGTGCCGCGCATGCCGCTGCCCACCACGGCGACGATGGCGATCTGCGGCAGGCCGGAAATGCTGTCGATGTATTTGCGCTCCAACTCCACCTTGAACTCGGCGCGCAAGGCGGCGATCACCTGCTCCGCCGAGGCGTCGGGCACGACAAAGCAGATGCTCTGCTCGCTGCTGCTCTGGCTGATCATCAGCACATTGGCGCCCACATCCGCCACGCTGCGGAAGGTACGCGCGGCGATGCCTGGCACGCCCATCATGCCGCGGCCCGCCACCGTGATCAGGTTCAGCCCCGGAATGGCGGTGATGGCCTTGACCGAGCCGTGCAGTGAGGCGTCGCTCTCGTTGCGAATGTAGGTGCCGGGGTGGTCGGGCTGGAAGGTGTTGAGTACGCGCAGCGGGATGTTCTTCTCGATGGCGGGCGTCACCGTCTTGGGGTGGATGACCTTGGCCCCGTAGTAGGCCAGTTCGGCCACTTCCTCGTAGCTGAGCTGGTGCAGGCTGCGCGCGTTGGGCACGATGCGCGGGTCCGCCGTCATCACGCCGTTGACGTCCGTCCAAATCTGGATCTCGTCGGCGTCCAGCGCCGCGCCGATGATGGCGCCGGAGTAGTCGGAGCCGCCGCGGCCAAGCGTGGTCGGTACGCCGTCGACTGTGGCGCCGACAAAGCCGGTCACGACGGGCACGACGCCCGCCTGCAAGAGAGGCAGCAGGCGATCACGACAACGCTGCTCGGTCTGCGCCTTGAGTGGGGTGGCGGCGCCGAACTCGTTGTCGGTCACGATCAGCTCGACGGCGTCGACGGCCTCCGCCGGTACGCCCTGACTGCGCAGCACCGCGGCCAGCACGGGCGCGCTAAGCCGCTCGCCCAGGCCGCTGACGAGGTCCATGCCCCGCTTGGTCACCTCGCCCAGCACGGCGATGCTGTTGCACAGGCGGCTGAAGGATTCCAGCCGTTCGTCGGTGGCGCGCGCCAGGGCGGCGCGTTCCGTGCCGTCCTCGATAAATTGGCCCGCCACAAAGTGGTGCTTGACGCGCAGAGTGTTTTCGGCTTCCTGATAGAAGGCGTCGCCGGCGGCGGCACGCTGGGCGGCTTCGATCAGCAAATTGGTCACGCCGGACATGGCGCTCGTGACGACGATCACGCCGGGGCGTTCCGTCTTGGCCTCTTGCTCCACGGCTGCCGCCACGATCCGGGCGACCTGGGCAAATGCCTCGACGTTGCCCACCGAAGTGCCGCCGAATTTCATGGTGATCATAGTCTGTGCCTCCCCGCTAGCCTGTGCGCCGCACGCACTGGTAACATTCAAGAGCAGAAATAAAAAAACCCCTCATCGGCAAGAGTCGGATGAGAGGGCGGAAGGATGGCAAGGCCATGCCCGGTCTCTCATCTTCCAGATTACTCTGCCGGACTTGGCACCTTGATTGGGCGACGTGGTTGTCGCCGTCACCAGGTTGCCGAGGCTTCAAAGGGCCGGTCCCTCCGCCTCTCTGGATAAGAGCACGATCAATTCAATTGTGGGGACTATAGCAAGAGCCTGGTGCGATGTCAAATGCGCCAGGCTCCAATGCAGCCATTCAAAGTTAGGACACTGATCAAAACTGATTTTGATCGATTGCCACAGATTTTTATCTGTAGCAATCCTCAGTTTCTGTGGTAATCAGTGTCCTATTTCTCTGTCGCCGCACGCAGCCACTCCGCCACTTGCGGCGCGGGAACGTCCGTCTGCTCGCCGCCGGCGAGGTCCTTGATCGCCACCACGCCCGCCTCCAACTCGCGCGGGCTGAGCAGCGCGGCATAGCGGATTTTGCGCTCGTCGGCATATTGGAACTGCCGCCCGTAGCGGTCATTGTCCGGATACAGGTCCACGCGCAGCCCGCCGCGGCGCAGCTGCTGCGCCAGTTGCAGGCTGGCGCGCACGGTGCTCTCGTCGAAGACGGTCACCAGCACTTGCGGCTGCCCGGCCATCTGCGCGGGGAACATGCCCTGTTCTTCCATGATCAGGATGATGCGCTCCAGCCCCAGGCTGAAGCCGCAGGCCGGGATCTGCTGCCCGCTGAACATGCCGATCAGTTCGTCGTAGCGCCCGCCGCCGCCGCCCGAACTGCCGAAGCCGGGGAACTCGATCTCGAAGATGGGGCCGGTGTAGTAGCTGAGGCCGCGCGCCAGATACGGGTCCAGGCGCAGATGATCGGCTGCCGGGCCGAATTGGCAGTAGTCGAGTACGTTGCGCAGTTGCACCACGCCGGCGCTGCCCAGTTCCGAAGCGCTGAGCAACTCCGCCAGCCAGGCTAGGATGGCGTCGTTCTCGGCGGGCACGTGCGCCATGGTGTGCAGCAGAGCCTCCGCTGCTACGGGGGCCACGCCGCGATCGGCCAACTCGGCGCGCACGCCGTCCAGGCCGATCTTGTCCAGCTTGTCGATGGCGACCAGCGCCGAATCCTCCAGAGTCGCGGCTACGCCCGCCACTTCCATCAGCCCGCGCAGGACGCCGCGGTGATTGAGGCGCAGGGCGAAGGACTTCTCGCCCGTAAAGCCCAACTCCTGCATTACCTGCGCGCCGGCGTTGAGCACCTCGGCCTCGACGGTTTGGCTGGTGGAACCGACCACGTCCACATCACACTGGTAGAACTCGCGATAGCGGCCCTTGGCGGGGCGGTCGGCACGGAAGACCGGCTGGATCTGATAGCGCTTGAAGACGCGCGGCAGCTCGTTGCGATAGTTCGCCACGACGCGCGCCAGCGGCACGGTCAAGTCATAGCGCATGCCGGCATCGCTCACGCCGGCGGCGGTGGGGTCGTGGCGCAGCGCCTCTTCCAGCTTGTCGCCGCGCTTCATGATGCGAAAGATGAGCTTGTCGCCCTCCTCGCCGTACTTGCCCAGCAGCGTCGAGAGCCGTTCCAGCGTGGGGGTTTCCAGCGGCTCAAAGCCATAGCTCTGGTAGACGCGCTCGATCACGTCGATCACATAGTTGCGGCGCAAAACGTCTGCGGGCAAAAAATCGCGCATGCCGCTGAGTGGGGCGGTGTTGCCTTTAGCCATGGCTGTTGCTCCAATGCTGCTGCTTGTCTGCTTGCTTACTTGCTGCCGGCGCGTCTAGTCCAACGCGCTTAGTCCAGCGACCTCAACGGGTCGGTATAGAGCAAATCAAAGGCTTGGGCGACCAGGTGATGGGTCAGCCGGCCTTTGTGCGTATTGAGGCCGTGCAGCAAATCCGGGTTGCTGCGTACGGCGTCCAGCCCGTCGTTTGCCAGGCTAAGGGCGTAGGTCATGGTCTGGTTGACGAGGGCGAAGGTGCTGGTGCGCGGCACTGCGCCGGGCATGTTGGCGACGCAATAGTGTACGACGTCGTCGATCACAAAGGTCGGGTTGCTGTGCGTCGTGGGCCGGCTCGTCTCGATGCAGCCGCCCTGATCCACGGCGACATCCACAATTACGGCGCCCTTGCGCATGTGCGGCAGCATGGCCTTCGTCACCAGCCAGGGCGCGCGCCCGCCGGGGATCAACACGGCGCCGATCACCAGGTCGGCGTTGAAGACGGCTTGCTCGATATTATATTCATTGCTGGCGCGCGTTTGCAGCCGCCCCAGGAAGATATCGTCCAGGTATTGCAGCCGGTCGTGGTGGATGTCGATCACCGTCACCTGCGCGCCCATGCCCAGCGCCACCTTGGCGGCATTGCTGCCCACCGTGCCGCCGCCGAGGATGGTCACATCCGCCGGGGGCACACCGGGCACGCCGCCCAGGAGGACGCCGCGCCCGCCGCGATGCTTTTCCAGATAGGAGGCGCCGACCTGCGTGGCCATGCGCCCGGCGACTTCGCTCATGGGCATGAGCAGCGGCAGCTTGCCCTGCGCCGTCTGCACCGTCTCGTAGGCGATGGCGGTGATGCGGCTGCGCAAGAGCGCCTCGGTCAGCGTGCGGTCCGCCGCCAAGTGTAGGTAGGTAAAGAGGATCTGGTCCTCGCGCAGGAAGCCGTATTCCGGCTCGATCGGCTCCTTGACCTTGACGATCAGTTCGGCGGCCCAGGCTTCGGCGGCTGTGGCGACCAGCGTGGCGCCGGCCTCGATGTATTCGTCATCGCTCAGAAAGCTGCCCTCGCCCGCCCCGCTCTCCACCAACACCTGATGGCCGCGGCGCGCCAGGGCCGTCACCGCGCCCGGCGTTAGCCCCACCCGGTTTTCGCCGTCCTTGACTTCCCTGGGCAACCCGATCCGCATCGTGAGGTTCTCCGTTGAAAGTATCTTTTCCCGGCACGAGCCGGCTCCAAACTGGAGCAATAACAGGATAACAATCAAACCGCAAAGGCGCAAAGGACGCGAAGAAAAACAACGCCAAGAAACCGCGGCGTCTGGTTTTTCTTGTTCTTGCTGTTCTTTGCGTCCTTTGCGGTTGGCTTTGCGGTTTTCCGTACAGACGGTGCGCGCGGCAAGCGATTATCCTGCGAGGCGAGAGGAGATTTTGTCATGAAAAGTAAACTTATGAGAACACTCGCCCCGGCGCTGCTGGCGCTTGCCGTTCTGTTGTCGCTGATGCCGGCGCAGGCGTCCGCGCAATCTTCGGCCCAACCTTCCCTTCAACCATCCGCCCAACCTGAGGCGGTCTGCGCGCAGCCGGTCGTGGTGCAGGCCGGCGATACGCTGTCGATCTTGGCGACGCGCTATTTGGGCAGCCCCCAGGCCTATGCGCGCATTGTGACGGCGACCGCCGCGGCCGCGGCGGCGGATGCGAGCTACACGGCCATCGCCAAC
>JBBSBO010000101.1:0-7355 GCA_038251215.1 Caldilineales bacterium | reverse complement strand
TGGCCGTCGAGCACGCGCACTTCCAGCGCGGCATAGCCGTTTGCCGCGGCTTGCTCGGCGGCATGTTCAAATGTCCAGTCCGGGCATCCCAACGTGCTGAATGCCAGAGGGTAGGTCGGGGACATGCTGGGCAACTCCTTTTGGGTGGACGACCTGTTGTGAAGGCGGTTCGAGGCGGGCATCGCAGTTGGCGGAAATGCCCAATGCATCAGATGGTCACAATTATACAGCGAAATCGCTTAGGCACAAGAGCGGCGCCCGCCAACATTGTCGCGCAGGCGCTAGAGGCGGCTCAATTGACAAAAGGCAGGGCTGCGATTAAAGTGGCAAGGAAGTCGCCTCTTCCTGCGCCTGCGCACTCGCAGGGGCCGGATTCAACCTCGGATCAACACACACACGGACTGCCCGCGCGCGGGCGCGCAGTCCTCCAAAGCCTGTGAGGAACCTTATGCAACCCGAACTGATTGCGGACTATCAATGCGTCGTGGGCGAAGGCCCGCTGTGGCTGCCGCACGAGCAAAAGCTCTACTGGACGGACATCAACACGGGCCGCATGTTCCGCTACGACCCGGCGACCGGCAAACATGAGCAGTTCTATTCCGGTGACGTCGTGGGCGGCTTTACGTACCAGGACGATGGAGGGTTGCTGCTCTTTATGGCGGGCGGCGCAGTCAAAATCTGGCGCGACGGTGAATTGACCACCGTAATCGAAGGCATCCCGGATGAGGCGCAGAGCCGTTTTAACGACGTGTTTGCCGACCCGGAGGGCCGCGTTTATTGCGGCACGATGCCGACTCCCTCGCGCCCGGGGCGGCTGTATCGGTTGGATCCCGACCGCACGCTGACGCTTGTGCTGGACGGGATCGGCGTGTCGAACGGCATGGGGCTAACACTGGACCGCAAGCAGCTCTATTATACGGACACGCGGGCGGGCAAGATCTATCTTTTTGACTATGACCAGGCGAGCGGAACGCTGTCCAACCAGCGCGTTTTTGTCGATACCGCCGGCGAGTTGGGCGGGCCGGACGGCATGACCGTGGACGCCGAGGGATATGTGTGGTCGGCGCGCTGGGGCGGCTCTTGCCTGGTGCGCTATGCGCCTGATGGAAGCGAGGATCGGCGCGTGGAGTTTCCCGCCAAGAAAGTCTCGTGCGTCACCTTCGGCGGGCCGGACTATATGGATATGTATGTGACGACCGCCGGCGGCGACAACAAGGCCGAGGATGGTCCCGGGGCGGGCGCGCTATTCCGCGTGCAGCTCGGCATCCAGGGACTGCCGGAGTATCCTTCGCGCATTCGGTAAAGAGTAGAACGCGGATGAACGCGGGTTCGGCGGATTCTCGCGGATACAGCGGCTAACGCAATCTGCGCGGATCCATTTGATCGCAGTTGATCCGTAGCCCGAATATCAGGCCATAGTGGCAGAAGGGAGTGAGCGCATGAAGGTGCGGCTGGCGTATGGCACGGCGGGGCTGGAAGTGGAGTTACCGGACGACGTGACGGTGTTGCGCTCACGGCGCATGCCCGGGCTGGCGGACGAGGCGGAGGCGCTGCGCCAAGGGTTGCGCCATCCTATCGGGGGCGTGGCGCTGGCGCAGAAGGCAAAGCGCGGCGACCGCGCCGTGATCGTGCATAGCGACATCACGCGCGCCACGCCCAATGACCGCATCCTGCCCGTGGTGATCGACGAGCTGGAGTCGGCGGGCGTGCGCCGCGAGGACATCGTGCTAATGAACGCGCTGGGCACGCATCGCAAGCAGACCGAGGACGAGTTGCGCCGGATGTTGGGCGATGTCATTGTGGACAACTACCAGTGCCTCCAGCATGACGGGACGGATGATGCGCAGTTGGTCTCGCTGGGAGAGACATCGCTAGGCCACCCCGTGCGCGTCAACCGCACCTACATGGAGGCGGACCTCAAGATCCTCACCGGCTTCATCGAGCCGCATCTATTCGCCGGCTTCAGCGGCGGTCCCAAGGCCGTGTTGCCCGCGCTGGCGGGCGCAGAAAGCGTACTGTCCAATCACGGCTACGCCATGGCGGGACACCCGATGGCGACGTGGGGCGTGACGCAGGGTAATCCGATTTGGGAGGAGATGCTGGAGGTGGCCCTGCGCACGGAGCCGGATTTTCTGCTCAATGTGACGCTCAACTCGGAACGGGAGATTACCGGCGTCTTTGCAGGCGAATTGAGGGCGGCGCACGCTCAGGGGATCGAGTTCGTGCACCGGCAGGCGACGGCGGAGGTCGACGAGTTGTTTGACATCGTCGTCACGACGAACAGCGGCTATCCGCTGGACCAAAACCTCTACCAGTGTGTGAAGGGGATGCGCGGGGCGCAGCCGGTCGTGCGGGCGGGCGGGGCGATCATTGTGGCGGGGGCTTGTCAGGATGGCGTGCCGGATCATGGGCTGTACGCGCAATTGCTGGCCGCGGGCGGGTCGCCGCAGGGCGTGATCGACATGGTGGGCGCGCCCGGCTATGCCATGCAAGATCAATGGCAGGTGCAGATCCAGGCGCTGGTCCAGCTCCATGCCCGTGTCTATGTCTACAGCGAGGGTCTATCGGATGAGCAAATCCGCCGTGCGCTGCTGACGCCGTGCGCGGATATAAGTGCTACGGTCGAGGAGCTGCGCCGGGGGATGGGCGGCAATGCCCGTATTGGCGTGATACCGGAAGGGCCGGAGACGATGGCCCGCGTGCGCGTGTCCGCGGCCTGACGGGCAGGGTCGCCGGACTAGATGCCAGGATACCAGCGTTCGGCGTTGGTCCGGTAGATTTTGTGCAGAACATCCTCCGGTAAGTCCAGCCCCTGGGTTTGGATGCCACGCACCGCTAGGCTCTGTGCAGTTTCCAGGTAGGCGAAGTGAAGCTTGTAGGTTTGCGCCAGGTCGTCGATTGCGGCCTGGCGTTCTGCGTCGGGCAGGACGGAAGGCCGGCGGCGCATCACCACGTCCGTGCCGAAGAGGATGCGGTCCTGGTAATCGAGAAAGAAACGGCGCACAACGCCGGAATCTTGCAGGGCGAGATCCCCCAGTCGGGCCGAAATGTCGACGGCGAAATTGGGGTATTGATCGAGGCGGGCGGCGACTTCGCTCACGTCGTGTTCTAGGCTTGCGAGATGCGCGCCGACTACGCGCAGGTCCGGGTGCGCGGCGACCATGCGGTCGCGTGCGGCGATCAGCGCGGCGTGTGACGGGACGTCGCTGCGGTTGAACATGTGCCACTGCGGGTTGCGGCTGTAGTAGCCGTAGTGGGGGCTGCGTTCATCCAGCGGGAGCCAGCAGGCGAGCGGTTCCGCCATGTGCAACAGGACCGTGCGGCCCTGCGCGGCGATGAAGTCGAAGATGGGCTGGAAGATGTCATCGTCAATTAGGAGGTAGGAGCCGTCGGGTTTGCGCACCTCCATGCCGATGTTTTTCCAGACTTTGCAGGCGACCGCGCCCAGTTCAAAATCGCGCGCGAGAATTTCGATGGCGCGCTTGGCATAGTCGAGATCATCAAAGTCGGGCAGGCTGATGGTCGTACACCAGGCAAAACGCTCCGGATAGCGTTGATGCAAGCCCGCGTAGACGCCTGCCTGGGCGCGCCAACCGAGGGCGACGCTGTGTACGAGGCTGATATTGAGCAGCTTGATATCCAGTTCGTCGAGCAGGGCGAGCAGAGACGGCGCGTCATCGCCATAGTGAATGTGGGCGTCGATAATCCGAGCCATGTGTCATCGTCCTTTCGGTCTGACGTCTGTTTGTTGTCTGTTCTTGGCGCTTTGCACGGTTCAATGCCGATTATATCATGGCGCGAAGCAGAGATTAAGGCGCAATGCCTCTGCGCGACAGGGAACGATCCGAAGGCGCAGGGACGTTAGGAAAAGAAGGGCGCTCAACCGTGCCATTTGCGACAGCATTGGAGTTAGGTTACGATAGGCGCATGCTCCAGGGTGGCGATTTCGCGAACAATGAATGAGTCAAATTTGGGCCGAAAACCGAGTGACGAGTTGACGGCCCGGCCCGGTTCTGCACAGCCGGCGATTGAGCGGGTGGTCAGCGCCGCCGTCTGGCGGGGTCTGGCGCTGGGCTTAGCCGTTCTGTGGCTGGCAGGCTGCGGCGCATGGGGGCGAGGGGCGCCGACGCGCACGCCAATCCCTACATTTACGCCGACGCCGATTGTGGTGGTTGCCCCAGCCGGCAGCGATGCATCGACGTCGGTGGCACAGACCGCGATTGCCGTAAGCGAACAAGCCACCGCGCAGGCTTCGCTGCCTACGCCACAGCCCGCGCCCACTGCCACCGATACCCCAGCTCCGCCCACCGACACGCCCGAGCCTACCCTTACGCCCACGCCGGCGCCTTCGGCGACGCCGACGGTCGAGCCGACCGCAACCTCCACGCCCAACTATCGTTTTACCCTCGAGGCGGCGGAAAAGTTCCCCACTGAATCGCTGGCGCCAAATGTGGTGCGCGTCTACGCCTACATCTACTCGCCCGCCGAGTTTGCCTTGGGCGGCTACAGTTTACGCGTGACGCATAACGGGGCCGACTTGCCGGTTGACCAGGCGTCGTCGGCCGGCCTGCCGCGCGTGACGCGCAAAGAGCCGGGGCCATACAGCCGCTTTACCAACTTGACGAAGATCTTCGTTGAGGCGCAGGCCGGCGATTGGGTGGTGCAATTGGTGGACGAGGACGGCAATGTTGTTGGCCCGCCGGCGACCTTCCAGCTGTCGGCGAACGAAGACACACGCGAGCTATATGTTCGCTATGTCCTGGACGTGGCGGCGCAATAGGCCGGCACAAACACGAACGTGAAAACAGCCAGGACAGGCGCATCGCCTGTCCTGGCTTCATGTCCACTACTTGACTGCTTAACGTGCTGGATGTCGGGCGGGTCTGGGTCGAGCGGCTAGTTCCAGGCCAAGTTCCACTGGCCGGAATTGCTGCCTGCGTCCGGTTCAAAGCGCAACCACAGCGTGACCGACTGGTCGCCGGCGACCTCCAGGTTCGAGTTGCCGGAGAGTCCGTTCCAGGGGCTGCTCGCCGTAAAGGCAATCGTGCCGGGGAAGACAACAATCGAAACGGATTCGCCGGGGCGCAAGTCGTATTCGCTTGGACCCTCGGCGGGGCGATACTGCTGGTCGATGGTGAAGCGCATATCATACTGGAAACCGTTGTTGACGAACAGAAGCGCCAAGCCTTCGGGAACCTCCGCGCCGGACTGGGTGGAGGTTTCGGGCGTCGCGGCGGCTTCTTCGGCGGGGGCGCCGGCTGTATCCGGCGTAGGCGCGGCAACGGCGGAATTATCGCCGCCGGATGGTTCCGGCGCCTGCACAAGCTCCGCCGGGACGGGCGTAGCCGCCAGCGCGCCGCCGGAGAACTCGGTAATCGGCAGATCTTCAACCTTGCCCGTACACAAGATGAAATTCGGGCTGCTCGTAATCCAGCCGCCTGGGGCTACGGAATTGGCCACAGAGAACCACTGGCGATCCGCGCTGCGCCCCACAATGACCACGCGTCCGGGTTCGTTGGCGGCTTCGCGCACCTTGCCGATGATCTCATATTGTAGCCCAGGTCCGCTGCGCACATTGAGCGCGGGGACCTGGAGTGCGCATACGATTTCGGCGGCAGGCACCGGCGCCTCGCCCGCCGCATCGACTACCGGGCGCAGGTCGATCGTGCTGATTTCGCTGCCGGGCACGCCGCCCGGCGTTGCGATGTCCACCATGGCGAAGTAGCCGCCGGTGTCGAGGCTGATTGGCGACCATTCGCACACGGTATCATCGTCGAGCGTGAGACAACTGCGCACATAGACGATGGCCGGCGCGCCGGACGGCGCTTCAAACTGCTCTACAGCGCCCGGTTCGACCTTGTATTGCGTGTCTTTGAAGACGACCGTTTCGGCGTTGCCTGTGCGATTTTGCATCCAGATCTGATTGGTGGGCGGCGTATCGGCCGCGCGCAGCATCAAGCTGGGCAGCCCTTTGACTTCGGAGATGTCGTGAATCTCGTAGAATCCATCTCGCTCGAGCAAGTAAGGATCCCAATAGCAGCCGCTCTGCGTCTCTGGGGCGGAGGCGTCGCACGTGTAGAGGTTGAGGACGGCGCTGACGCGGGGCAATTGGAAACCGATGGAGCGCCGCGGCTCAAGGACTGTGACCTCGCCTTCCAAAAAGAAGCGCGCCGTGTTGTCGGTGCGGTTCGCCAAGATAGTACCCGTCACCGGCAAATCGGACTGTACAACCGTGGAAGTCGAGCCTTGGGTTGCGGATAGCTCGTCAGCTGCTGAGGCGCCGACCGTCGGACTGATAAGCCCAATGGGCATGGACGTATCCACCGGCGTTGGGACGGCTGTGGGCGTGGGCAAAGGCGACGTGTTTTGACGGGCCGGGGCGGCGGCGTAGGCAGGCTGCGCCAGGGCGAGGGTGCGCAACTGGCTGGGCGTCTGCGCTAATACGCCGGAGAATGTCGTTAACAAGACGGCTAATGCCGCCGATGAGGCGATCACGGAAATCGCTACGGACCTGTTCATAACTGTCAAAATCCTTGATTCGCGCCGAACTGTAGGGGCCAATGCACTGCATTTGTCACTTAATGTGGCGAGGGCGTTTGTCCCGCTGCACGTGACCGTGTGCGTTTGGCTGTAAGGGTTCTCTGTCGCGCTCCTCGATGTTGTTGCGAAGATGGCGGCGTGAAAGCGATCTCGAAACCATCTTCTATGATACACCGAGTCGATGCGCGGCGAGAATCATTCCCCCTACCTTTGTTCGGCGACTCTTATACGAACACAGTGATACAACCGTTCAAAACGCCCACGCCGGCTATATTGTTCCCGCGCGCTTTCCCGCAAGCGTCGAGCCGGGCAAGGCGCACAAAAACAGACGCAGGGGATCCCCTGCGTCTGCCGCCAAGACTATGAGTTGTCGGCAAAGACGACTACTTGGTCTCGCGGTATGTGACGTGCTTGCGCACAACCGGATCGTATTTGCGCAACTCCAAACGTGCGGAGTCATTGCGCCGATTCTTTTCGGTCAAATACATGTGCGAGCTTTCAGTGCTGCGCATTTTGACAAGAACTCGCGGTCCCTTTTTAGCCATGTCCTACGCTCCTTGACTTGTTGCATCCCATGCTGTCAACCCTACTATTATACGCCAGGCCGCGTCGCCTCGCAAAATTCGTCGGCGCTCGTGCGGGGGAGCGTCCCTCCGACATAGCTGCACGCCGCCTGCCGAGGGCGAACAGCCCGGTGCGCTACGCGTCGACGGCTTCGAAGTACTTGCCCACAATATGGCGCAAGTTGTTGATAGCGGGCTGGGGCACGTGGTCGCGATCGGTGATGATGGCGTCTGCCAACGCGTGCGCTTGCG
>JBBSBO010000100.1:0-7370 GCA_038251215.1 Caldilineales bacterium | reverse complement strand
CTTTGTGGGCGGCATCGTCCTGCCCTTGATCAGCTTTTTCATCCTGCGCACCATTCGTGAGGAGCAGGGCGTGAGCATGGGGCAGTTTGCCGGCATCTTCTTGCGCGGCAACCCGTTTTTGGCGATGAGTTCGATGGTGCGTTATCACCTGGCGCGCGATGAATACGCCACGGTGCGCGTGACCGAGCAGTTGGGGCAGGCCAAAAGCCCGCTCACCGTCGACGAGCTGCTGGAGGCGCTGGAGGACCCGCGCTTCAACGTGCGTTTTGAGGCCGTGATTTCGATCGGACGCATGATGCCCGACCCGCGCCTGATCGCCAAGCTGGAAGAGATGCTGGAAGGCAGCGAGCTGGCGCTGACCGTGGTAGCGGCTTGGGCATTGGGCCGGCTGGGCGATCCGCAGGCCATCCCCGCGTTGGAGCACGCGTTCGATTCGCAGTATCGCTCGATTCGCGCCCACAGCGCCCGCGCCCTTGGCGCGCTGGGAGCCGCCGATATCATCCCGGAGATGCAGGCGCGCCTGCACACGGAGACGGACAAAGGGCTGCAAATGGCCTATGCCTCGGCGCTGGGCAAGCTGGGCGCGACCGAGGCGACGCCGCAGCTGCTCAAGCTGCTGGATCAAATGGAAAATGCCGGCGCTTCCATGGAGCTGGGCCTGTCGCTGGCGCGCATTCTGGGCGACGAATATGGCTTTATCCAACTGGTGCGCGGCGCGCGCCTGGACCCCGGCACCACCATGTCCCAAGCCATAACCGCCTTCCGCCGCCAGGCCGCAGCGTCGCTTTCCGCCGGCGCGCTGGAGACGGCGGACCTATGCGCCGACCGGCTGGCGCGCGAGAACCTGGTCGAAGGCGCTCACCTGATGGGCCAACTAATCGGGATGTTGCCCCGCAACGGCTTCAGCGCGGAGGGCATGATGATCCTGGACGAGTGCCGCGCCCGCCTGATCCAGCCGGACCTTGAAGTGCGCATCGAGTACCTCATTCTCGCCCTGCACACGCTGCAGGTGGATTGGCGCCTGCCTTGACGGTCTAGCCGCCCGCAGTCCAGATGTCCCGGCGTTCCGTTGCCCGGGCGTTGGCGCTCTGCTCACCTTCTACACCCCAGACGAGGCCTTGACCTTGCGCAAGATGCTGTTCTTGACACTCTATTTGCCCTCGTTCGTCCTCGCGTTTGGCGCGGGCATGTTGATCCCGGTGTTGCCGCTCTATGCGCGCTCGTTCGGAGCTTCCTATGGCATGATCGGGCTGGTGCTGGCAAGCCAGGGCATCGGCAACCTGCTCGGCGACATTCCCTCCGGCATTCTCTTGGGGCGCATCGGGCACAAGCGCTCGATGCTGGCAGGCATCGCCAGCCTGGGCGCGGCTATGTTCGTGATGGCGTGGGCGCAGTCGTCACTGCAGTTGATCGTGCTCGGCCTGGTGGCGGGGCTGGGCACGGCGCTGTGGAGCATCTCGCGCCACGCCTATATGACCGATTCGATCCTGGTGCATGAGCGCGGGCGGGCCACAGCGGCCTTCGGCGGCTTCAACCGCATCGGCACCTTCGTGGGGCCTGCCGTCGGCGGCATGTTGGCCGCGGCCCTGGGGTTTCACGCACCTTTTGTCGCCTATGGCCTCGTGTCGCTGGCGGCGCTGGCGGCGGTCGCGCTCTTTGTGTCCGACACGGGCGAGCGCATCGTCATCCATCGCGGCGGCGTGCTGGGGCATACGCGCCACTTGGGCGCGGTGATTCGCCTGCACTATCGCACCCTCGGCTCGGCAGGCTTGGCGCAGTTGTTGGCGCAGATGATCCGCTCCGGGCGCACGATTATCGTGCCGCTCTATGCCGCTGACATCGTGGGGTTGGACGTGACCCAGATCGGCTGGATCGTGACGCTGTCCGCCGCCATCGACATGGCGATGTTCTACCCCGCGGGCGTGATCATGGACCGCTATGGGCGCAAGTTCTCGTCGGTGCCGTCGTTTGCGATCCAGGCGCTGGGCATGGCGCTGATCCCGCTGACGTTCGGCTTTTGGGCGCTGCTGGGCGCCACGCTTGTCATCGGCTTTGGCAACGGTCTCGGCTCCGGTACAATGCTGACGCTGGGGTCCGACCTGGCGCCACAGGAGTCGATGGGCGAGTTCCTGGGCGTGTGGCGTCTGATCGGCGACGTGGGGCAGAGCGGCGCGCCGATTGCGGTGGGGTCGATCGCCGACGCGCTGAGCCTGCCGCTGGCGACCTTTGCCATCGCCAGTGCGGGGCTGGGGGCGGCGCTGGTGTTGGCCTTCCTCGTGCCGGAGACGTTGCCGCGCCGTGCGCGCCCGACGCCGGTGAAGATTTAAGTAGAAACCCGCATTTGATTACAAAAAGCGGACACTGATCAACACTGATGCAAGAGTTGCTCACAGATCAATCTGTGCCGATCTATTTTATCCATTCAATCAGTGGCCTACTTAAGACCGGCGCACCGACTGTACTAATCTCGTTTAGCCTCATTCGGTGGGAGAGGAGAGCCTGATGGCGGATTCTAAATATAAAGAGGCGGGCGTGGACATCGACGCCGGCAACCGGGCCGTCGAACAGATGAAGCCCGCCATCCGCGCCACCTTCACGCCGGCTGTCTTGGCGGATGTGGGCAGCTTCGGCGGGCTGTTTGCGCTGGATAACTTGCCGCCGCAGCCGGTGCTGGTCGCCTCGACAGACGGTGTGGGCACGAAAGTGAAGCTGGCCGCGGAGCTGGGGCGCTGGCGCGGCATCGGCGCGGACATCGTCAACCACTGTGTCAATGACATTTTGGTGCAAAACGCGCGCCCGCTCTTTTTTCTCGACTACATCGCGGCGAGCAAGCTGGAACCGCAGCAGGTGGCGGAGGTGGTGATGGGCATGGCGGAGGCCTGCCGCGCGGCCGGCTGCGCGCTCCTGGGCGGCGAGACGGCGGAGATGCCGGGCGTCTACGCCCCCGGCGCCTTCGACGTGGCAGGGACCATCATTGGCCTGGTCGACCGCGCCGATATTCTGCCGCGTCCGCAGGCGATGGCGGCGGGCGACCTACTCTTCGGCCTGCCCAGCAGCGGACCGCACACCAACGGCTTTTCGTTGATTCGCCGCGCGCTGGCGGGCGAGGAGTTGTCGCGGCGGTTGGGTGACGGGCGCAGCTTGGCGGATGCGCTGCTGGCGCCGCATCGCAGCTACGCGGCGGAGGCCGCCGCCTTGCGCGAGGCGGGCGTGGCGCTCCTGGGGTTGGCGCACATCACAGGCGGCGGCTTTGTGGAGAACATCCCGCGCGTGCTGCCCGTTGAGCTGTGCGCGGCGGTGAATACGCGTGCCTGGGCCGTGCCGGAGGTCTTCACGCTGCTAGTCGAGCGCAGCGGCATGACGTCGGCGGAAGCGCTGCGTGTCTTCAATATGGGCATGGGCATGGTCGCGATCGTGTCGTGTGACGCCGCGTCGAACCTGCGCCAGGCGCTGCCTGAGGCCGTCGAGCTGGGCCGCCTCGAAGAACGCGCGCCGGGTGCGCCGGCGATCCGCCTGTTGTTCTAGACTGCTAGAGGGGTGTATGTACGATGCCCGCACAGCTTGCTGTACTGATTTCCGGCAACGGCTCCAACCTGCAGGCCATTCTGGACGCCATCCGCCTGCGCATGTTGGACGCCGAGGTGGCGGTGGTCGTCTCCAATCGCAAGGTCGCCTATGGGCTGGAGCGGGCTGCGCGCGCCCATATCCCCACGCGCTATCATCCGCTCAAGCCGTATACGGACGCAGGCCAAAGCCGCGCCGAATATGACGCGGACCTGGCGACGCTGGTGAAGGAGTACAAGCCGCAGTGGATTGTTCTGGCGGGGTGGATGCACATCCTCGGCAACGCCTTTTTGCAGCGCTTCCCCTACCGCGTGGTCAACCTGCACCCGGCCTTGCCCGGCCAATTCCCCGGCGCGCACGCCATTGCCGACGCGTTCGAGGCCTATGGTCGCGGTGAGATCAAGCAGACGGGCGCGATGGTGCATCTTGTGCCGGATGAACAGGTGGATCGCGGCCCGGTGATCGCCAGCGTGGACGTGCCCATCTACCCCAGCGACACGCTGGAGATGCTGACGCAACGTATGCACCAGGCCGAGCATGGCTTGCTGGTCAATGCGTTGCAACGTCTGATTGAGGGGGACTGAGCGACGCGACGCTTACGCAACCTCTGCTGTGACGCGTACAATGTGGCGCTTCACCGGGCGGCGCGCGGGACGTTCGGTGGCGGCGGCGATGGGGCGCGGATTCGGCGGCGTGGCAGCGACAGGCTCCAGCAGCAGGCGTTCCGTCTCGGCAACCAGGGCGGGCATTTCCGGCAGGTCGGCATGTACGACGCTATTCTCCGCGCCGTACGCGTTGGTCGCACAACCGTCGGCGTGGTAGTCGGTGCGCCATTGGCCGTCGATTAAGTAGCGAAAATGGCAGCGGCTGCCGGCGGGCAAATCCAGCGTTGCTTGCCAGAGGCCGTCGCGATCCTGACGCATCGGGTTGGCCGTTTCGTCCCAGCCGTTAAAATCGCCGGCAACGAAAATGCGGTCTGCCCAAATGTGAGAGGGCAGCTCAAAGACGATGCGCACATGGCCTGGGATGGGCGAGTATAATTTGCGGATCATGGATCCACCTCCGCGGGTACTGCACAAAACTCTGCATTGCAAAAAACGAACGAAACTCTATCGCAGCAGCCAATGCCGGCGCGTATGCGGGGCTATTCGTAGCGGCGGGGAGCGTGTCCGCGCAGAGCGCCGTGGAAGCTGCACAGTCAATTGTGCGCCGCGTAGATTAAGATGAGATTAAGAATTAAGGGCGTGTGGTTTAGTTGTCGGTAAACTGTTGCGCGTGGGTAGAGCGGGCGTAGGCGAACGAACCGACTCTAGGCTGCCACGCGATGGCTTACCCTAATTCAGCATAGCAAAACGGAGTCCATGCCTCTGGCGCAGACTCCGTTTTTAGGTGAACATGCCGGTTGCCGCGTCAGCTCGCGACGATGTTGACGAGCTTGTCCGGCACGACGATCACCTTGCGCACGCTTTTGCCCTCCAGCCACTTTTGGATGTTGGGCAGCTCCAGCGCCTCGCGTTGCAGCACGTCCTGCGCGGCGCCGGGGGCTTTGACCAGCTTATCGCGCACCTTGCCGTTGACCTGCACGACGATGGCGATTTCGTCCTCACGCGCCTTTTCGGCGTCGCCCTGAGGCCAGGCTTGCAGGTGAACGCTTTGCTCGTGGCCCAGGCGATGCCACAATTCCTCGCTGATATGCGGGAAGATGGGGGGCATCAGCAGCACCAGCGCCGTGATGGTTTCCTGCCAGATCGGCTGGGCGGAGAGCGGCGTCTCCTTGGCGCGCACCAGCATATTATTCAGCTCCATCAGCGCGGCGATGGCCGTGTTGAAGCGGAAGTTCTCCAGGTCGTCGCCGACCTTGAGGATCGTCTGGTGCAGCTTGCGCTCCAGGTCGCGCACCGCGTTGGCGTCCGCGCCCTCTTTGCCGTTGCTGCCCGCTGCGTCCGATGGCTCATCGACGACCACGGTCCACACGCGCTGCAGGAAGCGGCTCACGCCTTCGATGGCGCTGGGGTCCCACGGCCCGCCCAGCTCCCAGGGGCCGATGAACATCAGGTAGCCGCGCACCGTGTCCGCGCCGTAGCGCGCCACATACTCGTCGGGGTTGACGACGTTGCCGCGACTCTTGGACATCTTCTCGCCGTCCGGCCCCAGGATCGTGCCCTGGTTGAAGAGGCGCATCGTCGGCTCGCTGAAGTTGACGATACCCAGGTCGCGCAGCGCCTTGGCGAAGAAGCGGAAGTAGAGCAGGTGCATGGTGGCGTGTTCGATGCCGCCGGTATAGATATCCATCGGCAGCCAGTAGTCGGCACTCTCTCTATCCCAGGGCATGTCGTCGGCATGAATCGTCTCGCCGGACTTCCAGTAGGGGGAGATATAGGCATAGGGATACCAACTGGAACACATGAAGGTGTCCATGGTGTCGGTCTCGCGCTCGGCGTCGCCGCCGCACACGGGGCACTGCACGTGCAGGAAGCCCGCGTGATAGCGCAGCGGGCTTTCGCCCGTGGGCCGGAATTCGGCGTCGTCGGGCAGGCGCACGGGCAGGTCTTCGTAGGGGACGGGGACCGTGCCGCACTGGGGGCAGTGGATCATGGGGATGGGCGCGCCCCACATGCGCTGGCGGCTGATGCCCCAGTCGCGCAGGCGATAGTTGACAGCGTGCTTGCCGCGGCCGGTTTCTTCCAGCCAGGCGGTGACCGTCTTGGCCGCGCCGTCGACGGGCGTGCCGTCGAACTGCCCGCTGTTGATCATGGCGCCGTCGCTCTTGCCGGCGTAGGCTTCGCTCAGCGGGCCGGTCGCCCCGTCGGGGCCGGTGATCACGCGGCGGATCTCCAGGCCGTAGCGCGTGGCGAAGTCGAAGTCGCGCTGGTCATGCGCGGGCACAGCCATGATGGCGCCCGTGCCGTAGCCCATCATCACGTAGTCCGCGATCCAGATGGGAATGCGCTCGCCGTTGACCGGGTTGACGGCATAACCGCCGGTGAAGACGCCGCTCTTTTCCTTGTCGGCGGAGCCGCGCGTCTTTTCGTCCAGGCGGGCCGCCTGCTCTTGGTAGGTCTTGACCGCGGCCTGCTGCGCGGGACTGGTGACGGCCTCCACGGCGGGGTGTTCGGGAGCCAGCACCATAAAGGTGGCGCCCCAGAGCGTGTCGGGCCGCGTGGTAAAGATCACCAGATCTTCGCCCGTCTCGGTGGTGGTCTCTGTGGTGAAGGTCACTTCCGCGCCCTCGCTGCGCCCGATCCAGTTGGTCTGCATGGTCTTCACGCGTTCAGGCCAGTCGATCGTGTCCAGCGCATCGATCAGCTCATCGGCGTAGTTGGTGATGCGGAACTTCCACTGGTTGAGTTCTTTCTTGATCACCGGCGTGCCGCAGCGTTCGCAGTGACGGTCATCGCCCCACACTTGCTCGCGCGCCAGCGTGGTGTTGCAGCTGGGGCACCAGTCCACGGGCGAAAACTCGCGATAGGCCAGGCCGGCGTCATAGAACTTGAGGAAGAACCACTGCGTCCACTTGTAATATTCAGGATCACAGGAGACGGCCTCATGGTCCCAGGCCCACATGGCCCCCATCTTGCGCAGCTGTTGGCGCATGCGGTCGATGTTGGCGTAGGTCCACTGTTTGGGGTGGATGCCGTGTTTGATGGCGGCGTTTTCGGCGGGCAGGCCGAAGGCGTCGAAGCCGATGGGGAAGAAGACGTTGTAGCCCTTCATGCGGCGATAGCGCGCGCCGGCGTCGCTGGGCGTGAAGGTGTACCAGTGGCCTGTGTGCAGGTCGCCGGACGGATAGGGCAGCATGGTGAGCG
>JBBSBO010000099.1:0-7387 GCA_038251215.1 Caldilineales bacterium | reverse complement strand
GGCCCGTGTGGAACTATTACGCTCCCGACCTGCCGCCGCTGCGCCTGCCCGACCTGGAGATTCTCGACGTCAACGCCGTGCTCGACTTCGCCTCCACCGCCGTGCCCCTGCGCGACGCGCTGGTCGGCAAGCGAGATGTCTGGCTGATCCAATGGCAGGAACGCATCGTCGACCCCATGAACATCGTGCCGCTGCAACTCAACCTGGCAGGCCGCGAGGAGCCGGTCGACGCGCCCTTCTGGCAGCTGCGCCTGCGCCACTACGCCGGCGTCAACGCCAGCGCCGTGCTCGTGGAGCCGACCGCCATCTCCGACCGCAGCATCAACTTCGGCAACGAGGTCTATCTGCTCGACTATACGTTGGCCGAAAACGGCGACCTGCTCCTCTTCTGGCAGGTCCACCCCGATCACTCCAACCCTATCCCCGACCTATACATTGCCGGGGACACGGTCAGCGCGGAAGGACTGCCCATTACCCGGCTGCAAGATCGCCGCCTCGCCGGCTACGAATATCCTGCCTTCCGCTGGCGCACCGACCAGATCACGCTGGGGCGCATCTTTGCGGAGGATTGGGTGGGGCCAAGCTCCCTGCCCAACAACTACCGGATGCGCATCAGCGTCTATGACGCCGAGGGCGACCTCACTGGGCTGGACGTGATTGGCCCCGAAGGCCAGCCGCTGGGCAAACACATCACCCTCGACCTGGCCTTGCCCACCGCGACCAAGGGTCCCGACATCTCCAACAAAGTCACGTCGGCGCAGTTGATCCCCGACCTCTTCGCCGAGTTGAACCTCGGCGCGGAGCAAGCCGAGCCGGGCCAGACCGTGCAGGCCCAACTCGAATGGTACGCCGAAGAGAAGCCGCCGGGCGACTATGACCTCCTGGTGCGCTGGCGCTTGCGCAGCAGCGACGAGATCGTGCAACAAGAAACGATTGCGCTCTCCACCCTGCCCACCAACCAATGGCCGGACGACGAGCGGATGCGCACTATGCACGCCCTGCGCCCGCCCCTGCGCATTGCCCCCGGCGACTACTGGCTGGAGGTCGGCCTCACCGCGCCCAACAGCGGCTTCATCCGCGTCCCCTTCCGCGTGCTGCGCAGTACGCGCATCTTCCAGTCGCCGCCTGTTCGCACGGAGGTGGAACAGTCCTTCGGCGATTCGCTGCAACTGCTCGGCATCATGGAACCGCTGCGCGACGCCATGCGCCCGCAGGAACAGGTCGCCCTCACTTTTGTCTGGCAGGCTGTGGACGCCGTCCCCGCTGACTACAGCGTCACCTTGCAATGGCTCGACGAAGAGGGACGCCCCGCCCAACAGACGGACCTGGCGCTGCCGGGCGGCTCCTCCAACTGGCTGCCGGGCCAGGTCGAGCTTCAGACTTTCTTTGCCTCGGCCCCGCAGCAGCCCGGCGTCTATCGGCTCGTCACGGCCGTCTATGACGCCAACCAGCCTGACCTGCCTCGCCTGCGCACCGCACGCGGCCAAGACCTGCTCGAACTGGGTCAGGTCACCATCACCGAGAATTAGCCCACAGACCGATCTGGAAACACGAGAAAACGAGAATGAACGCGAAACTCGCTGGCGCGCATCCGGCCAAATCCTTTGCACATTGCCCGCCATCTGCTAGACTCCAGGCATGATTCCAGGCATGATAATGTCCCCATTCCCCGCACGGCCTCGCGCCGCCCATTTTGCCCGCCCAAGCGCTCGCCGGCGATGGCGCACAACTGTTGTCCTGGCGCTGATGCTGGCGTTGACAGCCCTCGCGGCGTGCGGCGACCTCGACCTCGCCGCCGGCCCGCTGCTCTACAACGCCCAGGTTTCCCCCAACGCTATCTCGCCCAATGCTGACGGCGTGGAGGACGCCACCGAAATTCAATACAGCCTGCGCCGCCCCGCCTCGGTCTCCATCTACTTCGACAACGAAGCCGGCGAGCGTTTCTACTTCCGTCAAGAGCGCCGTCGCTCGCCGGGCGACTACAGCGTGCTGTGGGGCGGCGTGGTCGATGAGCCGCAGATCGTCGAGACCGACTATGGCCCACAGGAGATATTGAGCCGAGTCCTGTCCGACGGCGCCTATCGCTGGACCATCGAGGCGCGCGAGGACAACGGCGAGATAGCGCAAGTCTCAGGCGACATTCAGCTGCACGACGGCGACACCCTTGTGCCCGAGCTGCATAACTTCAACGTCGCGCCGCAGGAGTTCCGCCCCAACCAAGACGGCCTGCGCGATGACTGGGTGAGCATCAGCTATTACCTGACCAAAGACGTCGACTCCGTCCTCGTCTACCTGACGGACCCCAACGACCCCGGCTCCAAGTACCCGATTGCCGAGGACCCCGGCGTCGCCCACACCACCGACAAGGGCTTCCACGAATACCGCTATGAAGGCGGCGTGGACCTCAACGCCGAACCGCCGCCCGACGGCGTCTACAACATCGTGGGCGAAGCACGCGACCTGGCGGGCAATGCCGTGCGCGTTGTGCGCGAGTTGACAATCGAGGAAGGCGGCAAGCCGCGCGCCGACATCGCCCAGGGCGAAATCGCCTGGGAGGGCGAAATGAACCGCGTGGTGGGCGTGCCCCTGGGCGACAAGCTCTGCTTCAAGGCCATCGTCACCAACGAAGGCACCGTCCCCATCCGCACCACCGGCCCCTGGCCCGGGCAGGAATATCACTTCAGCCAAAACTTCAACACCCTCGCCGCCGACGGCCATGAAGAATGGTTCCAGCAGGCGGGCGTATGGCGCTTCGGCATCAACTTCGACACCACCGGCGTGGATTTCCCCTTCCGCTGGGGCATTGGCCGTCCCGAGGACCTGGAGCGCCGCATCATCGACGGGCGCGAGCAGTGGTACCTCCTGCCGGGCAAGTCCGGCGAGGTGAGCGGCTGCATCATCATCGACGAGAAGCCGCCGGTGGGCACCGCCTTCTGGTGGGGCGGACTCATCCACGAGTTCGTAGGCGTCGCCAACAACTATGTCGACCGCATCACGGTGGACGTTGGCGCACCCTAAGAGATCAGCCATGCAAGCAGCCGTTATCGTGGTCAGCTATAACACGCGCGATCTGCTCGATCGCTGCCTGGCCTCGATCTTCGCCTCCATCAACGGCGACATCGACGCCTCGGACCTGGCGCGCGCCGATGTCGCCGTCGTGGTGGTCGACAACGCCTCCGCCGACGGCAGCGCTGAGATGGTCGCCCGCCGCTACCCCGCCGTCCGCCTGATCGAGAGCCACAGCAACCTCGGCTTCACCGGGGCCAATAACCTGGCTCTGGCGCAGCTCGGCTTCGCCGTGACCCCGCCGCTCACCGCGCCGCTCGTCGAGCCGGTAGATGCCCCGCCCCCCGACTACGTGCTGCTGCTCAACTCCGACGCCGAGTTGGCGGGCGATGCGCTGGGACAGATGCTGCGCTTCCTGCAAGCCACGCCGCGCGCCGGCGTGTGCGGTGCGCGCCTGCAATACGGCGACGGGCACTTTCAGCATGGGGCGTTCCGCTTTCCCAGCCTCTTCCAGGCCGCACTCGACTTCTTCCCGCTGGAGGGTCTTCCAGGCGTGCAGCGCGTACACGACAGCCGCTTCAACGGGCGCTACCCCGCGCGCCTGTGGCAAGGCTCGACGCCCTTCCGGGTGGACTTCGTCCTGGGCGCGGCCATGCTGGTGCGCGGCGCGGCCATCCGCCAGGTAGGCGGGCTGGACGACGGCTTCTTTATGTACTGTGAGGAGATCGACTGGTGTATGCGCCTCGCCGACGCGGGTTGGGCAACCGTTGCGCTGCCCGCCGCTGTGGTCATCCATCACGAGGGCCAGAGCAGCCGCCAAGTGCGCTGGACGGCCTACACGCGGCTGTGGCGCAGCCGCCTGCGCTTGATCGCCAAACATCCGCAGCGTTATTCGCCCGCGTATCTCACGGCGATGCGCGTCCTCATGCGCGCCGGTAGCCTCTGGCGCATCACCGCGGCGCGCCGGCGTTTTGCCGCCGGCGAGGTCACCGGCGTCGAGCTTACCGCCGAACTCGCCGCGCATCGCCAAGTCGCGCGCCTGGCGACGGAACCAATTTTGCCGTGACGGATAAAACATGACCGGATCACTTGTCGGCGTCATCCTGACAAAGAACGAGGCGAACGTCATCGGCGGCTGCATCGAAAGCCTGCGCCCCTGGGTGGATGCCGTCGTGGTGTGGGATTCGGGCAGCGACGACACTACCTGCGAAGTCGCGCGGCTGCATGGCGCGCCGGCGGTGCAACGTCCGTTCGACAATTATGCGGCCCAGCGCCAAGCTGCGCTCGACAGCATCGCCGCCGACTGGATCCTCTTTGTCGACGCCGACGAGCGTCTGCCCGCCGCCCTGGGCGCGGAAGTGCGCGCCCTCGTCGCCACCGACGCGCCGGACCTGTGCGGCATCTGGCTCCCGCGCCGCAACTTCATTGCCGGGCATGAGACGCGTGGCGGCGGTTTCTTCCCCGACTATCAGCTGCGCGCCTTGCGCCGCGGCTGCGCCCGCTACGTGCCGGCGCGCGAGGTCCACGAGATCGCCGAGTTGGACGGACATGCAGTCTACGCCGAGACACCCCTGCTGCACTACAACTACCAGAATTGGCGACACTTTCACCGCAAACAGCCGGCCTACGCCCGCTACGAAGCGCGCATCCTCGCCGGGCGCGGCATCCGCCCGCAGCCGCACAACTTCATCTTGCAGCCCCTGCGCGAGTTTCGCCGCCGCTACCTCACCCTGCGCGGCTACCAAGACGGCCTGCACGGCCTACGCCTGGCGCTGTGGCTGGCCTGGTACTACGGCGCGCTGCCTTATGTCTACCTCTTAATGGAACGCGGATAACACGGATCGGGCGGATCAACGCTGACAAAGCCGATCTTTCCTCGGCGGTTCTTTTTAGCTGTTCTCCGTGATCCTCTGTACTCTCTGTGGTGACCGGCTTTTCTTGCTGTTGCTTTTCTCTGCGTCCTCTGCGCCTCTGCGGTGGATTTTTCTACCCCTCCACGATCTGGCTGATGCCGTTCACGCGCTCCACGCGGATCAAATTCTGCGTCGCCTGCTCGAACGTATCGTCGTGGCTGATCACGAACAGCTGGCGGAAGCCCTTGATCTCCAGGATGCGGCGCGCCAACGACTCGCGGCGCATCTCGTCCAGGTTGGCGGTCGGCTCGTCGAAGAAGGCCACGTCAATGCTGCTCAGCTCACGCAGCAGCGCCAGACGCACCGCCAGCGCCGCCGTCATTTGCTCCCCGCCGGAGAGCTGCTCGAACTGCCGTTCGTGCCCGTCCACCTCCAGCGTAATGCCATAGTCCTCGTTCCAGGCGAGATGGCGGCTGTGATCCTGCATGATGTCGCCGTAGATCTGGCGCGCGTTGTCGCTGATCTGCCGGATCAGCACGCTGGTGATGTACGGCCCCGCCTGGCGCAGCATAGAGCGCACCGTCTCCAGCATCGCCGTCTGCTCGGCGACCGCGTGCTGCTCGGCTTGCGCCGCGGCCAATGTGGCGCTCAGCCGCTTCAGTTGGACAATGGCCTGCTCATCGTCCGCCTGCTGCTGGGCAAGCATCTCCTGCTGCGCCCGCATCCCGCCGATGCGCCCGCGCAACTCCTGTTCCTCGCTCACGGCCTGCCGGTACGCGTCGGCGTCAAAGCGGGCTTGCACTTGCTCAAGCTGCGCGGCGAGGCGTTCCAGCTCAGCTTGGCCCTGCTCGCGCGCGGCTTGCAGTTGCGCGACCTCGGCGCGGCGCGGCTCCACGGTCTCGGCCACGCGATGATGGCTCAACACCGCCTGGTAAGCGTCGGCGTGCAGACGAATCTCGGCGTTGACCGCGTCGAGCGCCGCGTCGACCTCGGCATACTGGGCCAACTGCGCTTGAATGCCGGCGAGCTTCTGCCGCCGCTCGTCGATGGCGGACTTGGTCTTGCGCATCTCTTGCTGCACGCGTTCGGCCTGCTGTGCGCGCTCCCAGGCAATGGCATAGCGGCGACGCGGGTCGCCCAACTCCGCCAACTGCGCGGCAAGCGCCTCGCTGCGCGCGGGCGCGCCCGCCAACTGCGCCTCCTGGGCGCGCAACTCCGTCAGCTCCGCCTGACCGGCCGCGACCTCGCGGCCTGCCTCTTCCACCTCGCCGGGCCGCGGCAAACTGCGCAAGGCCTTTTCCGTGGCGGCAAGCTCCTGTTGCTTGCTCGCCGATTGCGCTTGCGCCTGCGTGATGCCGTCCTTCACCTCGCGGAACTGTACGCGCAGCGACTCTAAGTGCTGGTCGTTGCGCGCCATCATGTCGTGGCGATGGCCCTCGCTCAGTGGCTGCTCGCACACGGGACAGAGCGCCGTCTCCACGTTTTGTAGCGCCGCGCTCTGCTCCTTGACCTTCTGCCCCTCGGCGCGCAGACCAGCGTCGTTCTCCTTCAGCCGGTCGATGCTGCGCAGGAGTTCTTCGATCTCGGCCTGGATGCCGGCGCGCTGCGCCTCCAGCGCGGCCGTACGCGCCGCGTCCGCGGCCAACGCATCGCGCCGGGCGAGCAGCCGGTCGAGGCTCTGCTGCCGGCGCGCCACCGCGGTCTCCGCATCCTGCAGGCGAGCCGCCTCCTGCCGCGCCGCTGCCAGCAGATTCTCCTGCTGGGCCTGAGTCTCCACTGCCGCGGCCAAGCCCTCAGCCGTGGCGCGCGCCGCTTCGATCTCGTCCAGATCATGCTGCAAGCGCGTCAAGTCGCCCTCGGCCAACGCCGTCGCCTTGTCGCCCGCCGCGCGTTCTGTCTCGAGCCGCGTGCGCTCGCGCAGACGTGCGTCCAGCCGTTTCTGCTCCTCCTGCGCCGCCACATAGCGCCGGCTGTCCTCGCGATGCTCTTCGACGATGGCGTGGGCGGTCTCGGCCTCCGTCAGCGCCTGGCCCGCCGCGGCCAACTGGCGGGCCGTTCCTTCCTGTCGCTGCGTCGCCTGGGCCTGCTTGCTTTGCAGCGCGGCCAGTTCGTTGCGCACGGCGTCCAATACATCGCGGCGGGCTACGGCCGCGTCGAGCAGCCTCTGCGCCTCGCGCGCCGTAGCCGCGACGCGCTCGATCTCGGCGCGCCGTGCGATCACCGCCGCCTCTAGGCTGGGCAGTTGTTCCAGCCGCGCTTGCAAGCCGGCGACGGACACATCCAGCTTCTGCGCCCGCGTCTCCAACAGGCGCAGCGGTTCGCGCAACCGCTCAAAAGCCTGCTGGTAATCCTCCACCTGCAGCAGCGAATCGAAGACCTTTTTGCGCGGCGCGGCGCTGAGCAGAAAGGCCGCGGTAAACGTGCCCTGGGGCACGCCGACCGCGTCCTTAAAGAGCGCCTTGAGGTCGGCGCGGCTGTCCACGCCCATATGCTGGCGCAGAAAGGCCAGTACATCCGCCTTGCCCTCG
>JBBSBO010000098.1:0-7479 GCA_038251215.1 Caldilineales bacterium | reverse complement strand
GCGGGCGCTGCTACATCGTCGTCTGGAGTCCGCGCAACCAAATGGGCAAATACGCCTTGCAGGTGGGCCATCAGTGGCCGATCAGTTGGCTCTATTGGCTGCGCACGCCGGCCTTTTGGTGGCAGATTCGCGGGTGGTTTGGCCTCAGCCGCGCGGCGGCCTATGCCGCCGGGGCGAGCGTAGTGGCCGCGCTGGCGGTAGCGCGGGCGCTGTTTCGGCGTCGGCGATAAAGCGGCGTCGCTAGAGAAGAGAGAAAATAGTCCGTGCGAATTATCCTGTATTTGGGCAAAGGCGGAGTAGGCAAGACCACGGTGGCGGCAGCGTCCGCCTTGCGCTGCGCGCAGCTCGGCGCGCGCACGCTTGTGGTCAGCACGGACATCGCGCACAGCCTCGCCGACAGCCTCGACGTCTCATTGAGCAGCGAACCGGTTGAGGTCGCGCCCAACCTGTTTGCGCAGGAAATCAACGTACTCGAGGAGATTCGCCAAAACTGGGGCGCGATGCAGGAGTATGTCGGCAACGCGCTGCGCCAGCAAGGCATGAGCAAAGCCGTCGCCGAGGAAATGGCTGTCATCCCCGGCATGGACGAGGTTGTGAGCCTGCTGCACATCTATCGCCAGGCGCGCGAGGGCAGTTTTGACCGCGTGATTGTAGACGCTGCGCCCACGGGCGAAACAATTCGCCTCTTGACCGTGCCGGAGACGTTCCAGTGGTATGTCGGGCGCATTGCCGGCTGGGGCGACGCTACGTCACGGCTGGGCAAGATGCTGCTGCGCCGTTTTATCCCGGACACGGACGTCCTGACGGGGCTAAACAACTTGGTCGAGGGCGTACACGAGTTGCAGGGCGTGCTCAGCGACCCGCAGGTGACCAGCTATCGCGTGGTGCTGAACCCTGAGAAGATGGTGCTGAAGGAAGGGGCGCGCGCCGTTACGTATCTTTCGCTCTTCGGCTATCCGGTGGATGCCGTGATGGTCAACCGCATTCTGCCCGGCCTGGCGAGCAACGGCACGGGCGACGTGCGCGTCGAGCAGCCGAGTGACGACGTATATCTGCGCCATCTACAGGAGATCCAAGCGCGCTATCTCTCCGATATCGAGCGCGAGTTCTACCCGCTGCCCATATTTCGCTCGCGCTGGTTCGACAGCGAGATGGTGGGCGTCGCCCGGCTGGAGGAACTGGCGGAAAGCTTGTTCGGTGCGCGCGACCCGGGCGAGATCTTCTTTGTGGGGCAGGCGCAGACGATTGAGGAAGAGGGTGACGATTTTGTCCTCAAGCTGCCGCTGCCCCAGGTCGAGCTGGAAAAGGTGCGCCTGACCAAGCGCGGCGACGAGTTGTTCGTTACAATCGGCAACTTCAAGCGCGAACTGTTGCTGCCCAGCGTGTTGGCCCAGCGTGAGGCAAGCGGCGCGGCCTTTGCCAACGGCACGCTCAAAATTCGCTTCCCGCCGCCCGCCGAGCAACGAAGCTAAGCGCGAAACCAGCATGAACCGTAATCACAAGCTAGCTACGGACACAGCCACGGACACAGATAAGCCATGAGCGACGCACTGAAGTTTCTGTCCAATACGCTTTCTGCCGGGGCCGGCCTGGCGACAGGGCTGGAGATCGGCATACGCGCCGGCTGGCGCAACCAGCCCAGGCCGATGCCGCACCAGCTCGCCCCTTTGCTGGAGAACCCGCTGCGCCTGGCGTATCGCAACCCGGGCGAGACATTGGGCCTCTTCGGCTTCGTGGCGGAGATGACCGCGCTCGACCTCGGCTGCGGCAGCGGCCTCTTCACGGCGGAGATGGCGCGCATGGTCGGTCCGCGCGGGGTGGTCCATGCCGTGGACGCGCAACTGCCGTTCTTGGCGCGCACCGAGCAGCGCTTGGCCCAAGCCGGCTTGGCGGAGCGCGTGCAGCTTCATCACTGCGGGGCCTACCGTCTGCCGTTGCCGGATGCGTCGGTCGATCTGGCGGTGATCATCGCCACCCTGGGCGAAATCCCGCAGCCGCTGCAGGCGTTGGGCGAGGTGAAGCGCGTCTTGAAGCCAGGCGCGCGGCTCGCGATCAGCGACGAGATCCTCAGCCCCGCCTATCGGTCGTCCGCCTACGTGCGCCGCATGGCGGAAGCAGCCGGTTTCCGCTTTGGCGGCAAGACTGGCACGGCGTTCTGCTACAGCATGATCTTCATGAACGACAGTATGAACGACAGTGTCAACGGACCCGTGGTTAATGCCGTGACCGACCCCGCCAGTACACGCAGCAATGCGGGCATCAATGGGGTATAGCGCTCAGCGGAACGCCCCTGCACTTGGCAGCGGGCATAGGCCGGGGCGCCTGAGGCTGCTCCGTGCTTGGCCTATTGGCGCTGGACAATATTCGCTACGCCCATGCCCTCCCTTCCATTGGATTTTTGGAACCCCCCTTCCTTCACAGAAAAGGCTGCCATGCTACACTCTAGCATAGAAACATCACTCCCATACGCGACCGAAGACTGCCCCGGAATCGGCGGCAAGCTGCGTGCCGAGCCGCAACACTTTGTAGTGGAGGAGATTCCACTGTATGAGCCGGAGGGCGACGGACAGCATCTGTACATCAACGTGACGCGCGTCGGCCTAACGACGAAGGAAGTCGAAACGGCCCTCATACGGCTCTTCGGCCTGCAACGTTCGCAGATCGGATATGCGGGTTTGAAGGACAAGAACGCCCGCACCACGCAGACCTTCAGCCTCGACATCGGCGCCCATCCGCTTGGGGATGCCGCCTCCGTCTCCGCTAGGCTGAGCGATGACCTCGGCGTAGAGGTCAACTGGGCGAAGCTGCACCGCAACAAACTCAAAATCGGCCATTTGCTGGGCAATCGCTTTGCTATTGTCGTGAGCGAACTCGAATGCGAGCCGCAAGAGTGCCTGGCGCGCTGCGAGCGCATTGCCGGGCGTTTGGGAGAGCAGGGCCTGCCCAACTACTTCGGACCGCAACGCATGGGGCACGACGGCAGCAACGTGGCACAGGGACTGCAACTCCTCAAAGGCGAGGGTTGGAAAAGGGATAAGTGGCTGCGCCAGTTCCTGGTGTCGAGCGTGCAGAGTTATCTGTGCAACCGCTATTTGGCCGAACGCATGCAGATGGGGGCTTTTGAGCATCTCCTAGCCGGCGACATCGCCAAGAAATACGCCACAGGCGGCATGTTCGACGTCGTGGAGCTTGAGAGCGAAGAACCGCGCTACCAGGCGCATGAGATCAGCTTCACGGCCCCCATTTATGGACCGAAAATGTGGCAGGCGCAGGGGGATGCAGGCGCGTTGGAGGCCGGCGTGCTGCAAGCGTCGGGGCTGACGCTGGAGGACTTTGGGCGAATGCGCGCCAACGGGACGCGCCGGCTGGGTCGTCTGTTTGTGTCGGATCTGGATATCGCGCCCCACGCGCAGGGCGTGGAGATCCGTTTCAGCCTAACCAAGGGCGCCTACGCCACCACCGTGCTGCGCGAGTTCATGAAGACGGACGCGGCCTTGGTCGACGGCGAAGCGGACGGGGATGAAGAATTGTAGACGCGGGCAACCGTGTCTGGTGTATATGTCCGGTATCGGCGAGCGGGGGATAGGCAAGCAGCGAGCCGTCCCCTCTCAGAGGAAGTGATGGTTCCAAACCATGAACCAGGGGATTCTGTGGATATTCAACATCGACATTCAACCAATCGATATGCGCAAGACGGCGACCATGATGGGCAGGGGGCGGGCGTAATGGAGTTGCCTCTGTTCCCGCTCAATGTTGTGCTGTTTCCCGGCATGGTTTTGCCGCTGCATATCTTTGAGCCGCGCTATCGTGAGATGATCAACCGCTGTATCGAGCAGGATAAGCCTTTTGGCGTCATCCTGAGCGGCGAAGATGAAGACGGCGCAGGGCTGGGGCTGCCCTATGAGGTCGGTACGGCGGCGCGCATCACACGCGTGGAGCGGCTGGAAGGCGGGCGGTTGAATATCAACGCCGTGGGCGCCCAACGGTTTCGCATCATGGAGCTGGACCGCAGTCGCGCCTACCTGACCGCCAAGGTGCGCCGTTTTCCCATTGCCAATGGCGCTCCGCGCTTGGCGGCGAAGTTGGCGCGCCACATCCGACCTGGGGTGCTCGAGTATGTGGAGCTGCTGAGCGAGGCCAGCAAGACCGAGCTGAAGCTGGACCGGCTGCCGGAGGATGCGACGACGCTCGCCTTGCTGATCGCAATTGCCCTGCAGGTGGACAACCACGAGAAGCAGGCGCTGTTGGAGATTGCCGGCGTGCCGCAGATGCTGGGCCGCGAACGGCATTTGCTCTCGCTGGAGACGCTGTTGCTGCGCCACATGCTGCAAACACAGGCCGACGTAGAGGAAATGAGCGGCGGCCCCACGGGCTACGTTTTTCCCAACTAACGATTTGCAGGCGAGCGGCACTCTATGATAGGATGATCGTCGCTGTGGGGGATTAGCTCAGCTGGCTAGAGCGCTACGTTGACATCGTAGAGGTCACTGGTTCAAGTCCAGTATCTCCCACCTGAGTTTGGCTTTGTAGCTATGCTGTGTAGTACATCTGAATCCACCAACTGAATCCACCAACGCGTAGACCAGGACAAGTACGGGGTCGACGTCTTTGCAGAGAGTGACAACCGCCGGCTGAGAGTTGTCGCAGGATGCGCCCGGAAAACCGCCTGGGAGCGGACAGCGGAACGGCTAGACCCGTTTTCTAGCGCCAGTATGCTGCCCCGGCAAGCTCCGTTATCAGCTCCACAAGTGGCCGCTGCGGCGGCAACATGGGTGGAACCGCGAGGAATTCACTTCGTCCCATGATGGGGCGAAGTTTTTTTGTTTCGCTTTCGTTTGTGGCAATTCTATGTGTTGCAATCCCAAATGCTAGTGACCCGATAGGACCGTCGATATGATTGAGCAATTCGCTGCCTATCCTGAAGTTTTGGCGGCTGCCGCCTCCTCGTTGGGGCGAGGCGAGCAGTTGGCGGATCTCTGCATCCAGGTGCAGCAGATCCCCGCGCCTACCGGCGCCGAGGCCATGCGCGCCAACTGGGTGCAGAAGCAGTTCACGAAGTTGAAACTGGCGGATGTGTCGCAGGACGCCGTGTATAACGTCTATGCGCGCGTCCCAGGGGCTAAGTCGTCGCCCGCGCTGCTCGTCAGCGCGCACACGGACACCGTCTTCACCGCTAATACCGACTTGACGGTGCGCGCCGAACCCGAAAACGGGCGCCTGTACGGTCCGGGCATCGGCGACAACTCTGCGGGGGTCGCCGCGCTGCTTGCCCTGGCGGAGATGCTGTCCACGCTGCCCGCGCCGCCGGTGGACATTTGGCTGCTTGCCAACACAGGCGAAGAGGGGTTGGGTGACCTGCGCGGGATGCGCGCGGCGGTGGATCGTCTGCAAGCTAAGCTGGGCGCCGCCATCGTGATCGAAGGCATGGGGCTGGGCCGCGTGGTACATCGCGCTCTCGGCTCGCGGCGCTATCGCATCAGCGTACACGCTCCGGGAGGTCACAGTTGGAGCGACTTCGGCACAGCCAGCGCCATCCATGTGCTGGTACAACTGGCCGCGGATTTGTCCCGCCTGCGCGTGCCCGAAGCGCCGCGCACGACGTTCAACATCGGGCGCATCAGCGGCGGGCGCTCGGTCAACACGATTGCGCAGGAGGCTTCGCTGGAGCTGGACCTGCGCAGCGAAGACCCGCAAGCCCTGGCGCAACTGGTGGACGAAGTGCTGGCAATCGTCCAGATCTACCAGGCCCCGGAATGGGCGCGGCGCGAGGTGCAGGTGGAGGCGACCGTCATCGGGGATCGTCCGCCGGGCGGCATCGAGGCGGGCCATCCGCTCGTGCAGGCTTCGCTGGCCGCGCTGCAAGATGTGGGCTATGCCGGCGGGCCGGATCTGCGCATCAGCAGCACCGACGCCAATATCCCGCTCAGCCGCGGCATCCCCTCCGTGTGTGTCGGCGTCACCGATGGCGGCAACGCCCATCGGCTGGAGGAGTGGATCCTGACGCAGCCGCTCGGTCAAGGCGTGCGCCATTTGATGCTGTTGACGTGGTGGGCGGCGGCCTGGCTGGGCGGCGAGTTGGACTGAGCGCGGTGACTTGGGCAAGACAGGGCGCAAGCTTCGCCCCTTAGGAAGATCCCTGAGCATGGAGTTGGATGGAGAAAGCTGATGAGCGACAACGAACAGGCGCAAGCCGAAAAGACACAGGCTGAACAGGCGCAAGCCGAGCAGCTGTACAAAATCCGCCACAGCGCGGCGCACGTGATGGCCGAGGCGGTGCTGGAGCTATATCCTCAGGCGAAGATCGCAATCGGCCCGCCGATTGACACGGGCTTCTACTATGACTTCGACCTGGGCAAGGGCGAAGACGGCAAGCCGCGCACCTTCTCGCCCGAGGACCTGGAGCAGATTGAGAAGCGCATGCGCCAGATTATCGGCGGACGGCATCCCTTCGTCTACCGGGAGGTCAGCGCCGACGAGGCCCGCGCCCTCTTTCACGACCAGCCTTATAAGCTCGAATTGATCGACGGCCTGGCAAAGGGGCAGATCGACGAGAACGGCAATGAGACGCCATCGGGTCAGGTGATCAGCACCTATCAACAGGATATCTTCGAGGACCTGTGCCGCGGCCCGCACTTGGAGCATACCGGCCAAATCCCGCCGGACGCCTTTAAGCTGGTGAGCGTGGCGGGCGCCTATTGGCGCGGCGACGAGGCCAACGCCATGTTGCAGCGCATCTATGGCACGGCCTGGCGCAACAAGAAAGAGCTAAGCGCCTACCTGGAAATGGTGGAGGAAGCCAAGAAGCGCGACCATCGCAAGCTGGGCCGCGACCTGGAGATCTTCATCTTCGACGACGAGGTTGGTCCCGGGTTGCCGCTATGGCTGCCCAACGGCGCCGTCATGATCGACGAACTGGAGGCGCTGGCCAAAGAGACCGAAACGGCAGCCGGCTATCAGCGCGTGCGCACGCCGCACGTGACCAAAGAAGACCTCTTCATCCGCAGCGGACACCTGCCCTACTATGCCGAGAGCATGTATCCGCCTATGGATCTGGATGGCGTGCGCTATTACGTGAAGCCGATGAACTGCCCGATGCACCACAAGCTCTTTGCCAGTCGGCCGCGCAGCTATCGCGAGCTGCCGGTGCGCTTTAGCGAGTATGGCACATGCTATCGCTACGAGAAGAGCGGCGAGCTGTTCGGCCTGATGCGCGTGCGCTCCATGCAGATGAACGACGCCCACATCTACTGCTCCGAGGAGCAGTTCGAGCAGGAGTTCATGGGCGTGATCGCCCTGTATGAGCTCTATTTCAAGCTCTTCAACATCGAGCGTTATGTGATGCGCCTAAGTACGCACCACGCGCGCGGCCTGGGCAAGAAGTATGTGGACAACGAACGGCTGTGGCTCAAGACCGAAGAGATGGTGTGCAACGCCATGCGCCACGGCAACGTGCCCTATGTGGAAGTGCCGGACGAGGCT
>JBBSBO010000097.1:0-7483 GCA_038251215.1 Caldilineales bacterium | reverse complement strand
GCCGCCTTCGCCGACTGGGGCATCCCCACAGCAGAGAGCCTGCAGGCCGTCTGCGCCGTGCGCGCCGAGGCGGGCCGTCCGCAGCTACCTGTCTTTGCCAGCGGCGGCATTCGTAACGGCCAAGACGTGGCGAAGTGTGCGGCCCTCGGCGCCTCGCTGGCGGGATTGGCCTCACCCTTTCTCAAGCGCGCCGTGCAGTCCGCCGAGGCGGTGATCGAGGAGATGGAACTGCTCGTGGCGGAGCTGCGTATCGCCATGTTTTGCAGCGGCGCGGCCGATCTAGACGCCCTGCGCCAACCGGGAATCCTTGTGCGCCGGCAAGCACAGGAACGCCAACCAGAAGGAGGAAGCAATGCCCGCCGCCCTGCTGAGTAGTTTCATCGGTCATTGGCTGCCGCAGATCGAAGACGAAATGCGCGCCACTCTGGAAGTAGGCGACGCGTCCGTGGCCGCGCACTACGCCATGATGCGCTATCACCTGGGTTGGGCGGACGCAGCCTTGCAGCCGCAGATCCTGCCCGCGGGCAAGCGGCTGCGCCCGGCGCTCTGCCTGCTGGCGTGCAGCGAGGTCGGCGGCGACCCGGCGAGCGCCCTGCCCGCAGCCGCAGCCATCGAACTGCTGCACAATTTCTCGCTGATCCACGATGACATTGAAGACGGCGACGAGCTGCGCCGCCACCGCCCCACGCTGTGGACGCTGTGGGGCGTGCCGCAGGCGATCAACGTGGGCGACGGCATGTTCACGCTGGCCTTCGCCGCGCTGCAACGCCTGCGCCGCCGCGGCGTGGATGACGCCACGACGCTGGCTGCGCTCGACCTCTTCACGCGCATGTGCCTCGCCCTCACCGAGGGGCAGCACCTGGACATGAGCTTTGAGGCGCGGCCTCTGGTGGGCGTGGGCGAGTATCTGCGCATGATCCAAGGCAAGACCGCGGCCCTGGTCGGCGCGAGCGTGGCGATCGGCGCGGTGATCGGCGGCGCAGGCGCGGCCCAGGTCGATAACCTGCAACAGTTCGGCCAAGCCACCGGCCTGGCTTTTCAGATCCAGGACGACATCCTCGGCATTTGGGGCGACCCGGCGGTGACGGGCAAGGCCGCGGGCAACGACATCCTGCGCCGCAAGAAGAGCCTGCCGCTGTTCGACGCGCTAGACCCCGGCGCAGCGGGCGAGGCGCTGCACGCGCGCTTCGCCCGCCAGAACGCGCCCGCGCAGCTCCCCGCGGTGATAGATTTGCTCGAGCAGGCCGGCGCACGCGCCTACGCCGAAGAGGAAATGCAGCGGCAGCACGCCCTGGCGGCGGACGCGTTGCACGCCGCACTGGGCAGCCGCGCGGCCGATTCGCCGCTGATGGCGCTGGCGAACAGCCTGCTGCATGGTGCGGCGTAGACAGTGATCTACACAGGGGGGTCTGCACACCCCCTGCCTATAATAGCCCAATGTTGCAGGTTGCCTTAACACAAAATACGAGGGCGGATCTCGTTGATCCGCCCTCGTATTGGTTTGACTGATTTGTGCTGCGAGCCGTCTACGACCAGCCCTCCAGCGCGTCCTTGACCGCCTTGCAGAACAGGTCCGCCGTGGCGCCGTCCAGCACGCGATGGTCGTAGCTGAAGCCGAGCGTGGTCATGGGCAGGAAGGCGAGGTAATCGCCGGTGTTGGCCTCCAGCGGATGGCCCTGGCTCACCACGACGGCGCGCTTCTCGATGGCGCCCACGCCGAGGATGCCGACCTGCGGCTGCATGATGACCGGCGTTTGGAAGCGGCTGCCGCCCGTGCCGTAGTTGGTCAGCGAGAAAGTTCCGTCTTGCAGGTCCTCGGAGCGCAGCTGATTGGCGCGCGCCCGGTTCGCCAGGTCGTTGACGGCCTTGGCAATGCCCATCAAGTTGAGGTCGCCCGCGTTCTTGATCACGGGCACGATCAGACCGCCCAGCCCGTTTTCATCGACGGGCAAGGCCACCGCCATGCCCAGGTTGATGGTGCGCTTAATCAGCACGCCTTCGTCCGTCCACTCGGAGTTGGCCGCGGGCACGGCTTGCAGCCCCGCCACCGTCGCCGCCACGAGGTAGGCCGTCACGGTGAGGTTGACGCCCGCCTGGGCGAATTCGTCCTTGTGTGCGGCGCGATGGGCCAGCGCCGCGGTCATGTTCACATCCCACATGGTCGTCACGTGCGGCGCGGTGAAGGCGCTTTCCACCATGTTGCGCGCGATGATCTGGCGCATACGTGAGTGCTTGACCAGCACCTCCCCCGCGCCGAGCTTCTCTGGGGCCGGTCGAGAGGATTGCGCTGCGGGTTTTTGTTCCTCGGCTGCGGGCGCAGCTTTTTCCGTCTTGGCGGCAGGCGCGGCCTGGCTTTGCGTCCAGCCGGCGGGCGGCGCGAAGGCCGGCAGGATGGTCACTTCTTCGCCGGCGGCGCGGCTGGCGACGGCGCTCATCACGTCGTAGCGCGTCAAGCTGCTCAGCGGGCGGCCTTGGGCGACATCATCCAGGTTGATATTGGCCAGCGCGGCCTCGCGGCGCACGGCCAGCGTGGGCGTATCCGCCAGGTCGCCGGGGAGCGCATTGGCTGCGCCCTTAGCAGGAGCTTGTTTGCCGCCTTGCGCCTTATCCTCCGCCTTGTCGGGCGCAGGAGCCTCTTGACCGTCACCGGCGGAAGCCAGCACGTCGTCTTTGGTGATACGCCCGCCCGGCCCGCTGCCGGACACGGAGTCCAGCGCCACGCCTTTGTCGGCGGCGACGCGTTTGGCGACGGGCGAGGCTTTGGCCGCTTGCCCGTTGCTCGACGGCTGCGCCGCTTCCGCTTCCGGCTCCGGTTTCGCTTCCGGCGCGGCTTCGGGTTGTTTCTTCGCGGCTTTTTTTGGCTTAGCTTGCGCAGGTTCGTCGCTTGCGCCGGCTTCTTCGCCCGCCGCGCCGATCAAGCCAAGCACGGCGCCGGTCTGGACCAGTTCGCCCTCTTTGTGGTTGATCTTCAGCAGTTTACCGCCGGCGGGCGCGGGCACTTCGGTATCGACCTTATCCGTGGCGACTTCGAGTAGGACTTCGCCCGCTTCCACGTCGTCCCCCTCCTGATGCAGCCAGCGGCTGATGGTGGCGTCTTCGATGCCTTCGCCCAGATCGGGGAGTTTCACTTCTGTTGCCATGGCTCATCCTCGCTTACTTAGACCGTGGCGGCGCTGTGTAGCGACCGGTTCGGGTTGATTCCAGCTTACCCCCCTACCGGAGGGTGCGTCGCGTGGTTCGCTTATCTGGCTTAGGCCGCCACCGGCTCCAGCATTTCCAGCACGGCCGCTTTAATGTTCTTCTTCCAGGGCAGCACTTCTTCTTCCAATTTTTGCGACACGGGCAAGGAGACCGGCGCCATGCCCAGGCGGCGCGCTGGGGCCTGCAGCAGGTGCGGCGCTTCCTCATAGATGCGCGCCACGATTTCGCCGCCGATGCCGCAGTTAGACTGCGACTCGTGTACGGCCAAGAGTCGCCCCGTCTTCTGCACCGAAGCGTAGAGCGTCTCGGTGTCCAGCGGCACGATGCTGCGCAGGTCTACCACCTCGATGTCGATGCCGTATTCGTCCTTCAGTTCCTCGGCCGCGGCCAATGCCTCGAGCAGCGTGTAGCTAAAGGAGACCAGCGTGAGATCCTTGCCCTCGCGCTTGACGTCCGCCTTGCCGATGGGCACAATCGTCTCTTCGCCCACGTCGGGCAGTTCGCCGCGCGTGAAGTAGAGCATCTTGTGCTCGATAAAGGCCACGGGGTTGTTGTCGCGGATGGCGGAGACGAGCAGGCCCTTGGCGTCGTAGGGCGTACATGGGGCGACGACCTTGATGCCGGGGAACTGCGCGAAGGTGCTTTCCACGCATTGGCTGTGCTGCGAGCCGTAGCGTTTGCCGCCGCCGTGCTGCCCGCGGATGACGAGCGGCACGTTGACCAGGCCGCCGGTCATGTAGTGCATCTTGGCCGCTTGATTGAAGATTTGATCGGCGCAAACCATGAAGAAGTCCATATACATCAGCTCGACGATGGGGCGCATGCCGACCAGCGCGGCGCCGGTAGCCATGCCCATAAAGCCCTGCTCGCTGATGGGCGTGTCGCGTACGCGCTCCTCGCCGAACTCCTCGAAGAGGTTGCGCGTCACACGGAAAAGGCCACCGTAGCGGCCCACGTCTTCGCCCATGAGGAAGACGTTTTCGTCGCGCCGCATCTCTTCTCTGATCGCCTCATTGATTGCCTGGATATAAGTTGTCGTGCGCATGGTATTCCCCTAGTGGCTTGCCTGGTTGATTCCCCTGAGCGGTTCGAGCGGTCGCAGTTTGAATGGCTAGAGCGCGTAGACATCGGTGTACGCCACAGCAGGGTCCGGCCATGGGCTGTTCTGGGCGAATTCCACGGCTTCGATCACTTCTGCCTCCACCTGGGTGCGAATGTCGGCCAGCACTTTCTCCTTCACGCCCCGCTCCAGCAGGCGACGGGTCAGCACTACCAGCGGCTCGTGTGCGCGCTGCGCCTCGATCTCTTCGGGCGTGCGGTAGGTCTCCAGGTCGCCGGCCATGTGCCCGGCCAGGCGGTAGGTGATGCCTTCGATGAAGGTAGGGCCTTTGCCGGCGCGCGCCCGTTCGGCGGCTTGGCTGATGGCCTGGTAGACCACCTCAACGTCGTTGCCGTCGATCTGAATGCTGTTCATGCCGTAGGCGCGGGCGAACATGTAGATGTCGCGCACGGACGAGGTGCGGCTGATGGGCGTCATCTCGGAATAGCGGTTGTTTTCGCAGTAGAAGATGACAGGCAGGCTCCAGCGCTGTGAGATGTTGAACGTCTCGTGCATCACGCCTTGATAGAGCGCGCCTTCGCCGAAGAAGGTGATGGCGATGCGCCCCTCGTTGCGGATATGGCTGGCGAGGGCCATGCCCGCCGCGTGGGGGACCTGCGCGCCGACAATGCCGTTGGCGCCCATCAACCCCAACTCGGGGTCGATAAAGTGCATCGAGCCGCCCTTGCCCTGGGCGAAGCCGTCCGCCTTGCCCAGCACCTCGGCGATGGCGCGCTTGGGGTCCATGCCGCGCGCCAGCGAGTGATGATGGCCGCGATAAGTGCAGGTGAGGTAATCGTCCGGCTGGAGCGCGGCCGCCATGCCGATGGCGCTGCCTTCGTGCCCAATCGCCGTGTGCATGGCGCCGCCGATCTTGCCCGACTCTGCCAGTTCCAACAAGGACTCTTCCACGCGCCGGATCAGGTACATGTCCCGATACATGTGGGTGAGCTGCTCGTTAGACAGGACAGCCGCTTCGATTACGGTTTCCGCCTTTGACGAAAGTACGTCTGCTTCGACCGAGATTGGCATTCCTACCTTGTCCTTCCTGTTATGGTGATGATGGGCAGCCGCGGGAGTTTGCCGCACTGCGCCCCTGGCGCCTCGTTTGCCGCCCTCAACAGATCACCCCGGTATGGTTGCGCTGTAGAAACAGCCCAATTTGCACCGCGCCGCACCGGGCAAAGTCGGTGAGTTGGTCAAAGAAAAGCTGCCCGCCTGGACAGCGTAGTTTCGGATTATATCACATCGCCCGGCGAAGCTATAGGAGCATTGCTGCCAATTCCGATTTAAGCGTTGGGGGGAAAGGGCAAACCGCGAAGGCGCAAAGAGGGACACAGAGAACAGCTAGGCAGGGCATCTCTTGTAGATGCCCGTCATAGGCTGCAAATGTACGGCGGAGGGGGCGCACAATGCGACAGGCTGAATCCGCGTGGATCCGCCTGATCCGTGTTATCCGCGGCCTATTGCTTTATGTTGTATGGCTAGAGGAGGGCGGGGTTGTCGAAGGACTGTTTGACGGCGCGCAGCGCGGCCAGCAGCGATTCCGGCGGCTCGGCTTTGCTGACGAAGAAATCGGCGCCGGCGGCAATCGCAGACGCGCCGGCCTCCGGGCGTCCGCTGAGGACGATCACCGCCAAGTTCGGGCAGAAGCCATGCAATGTGGCGAGGAGTTGGCGTCCGCCGCCGCCGGCGCGCATGCCCGGCAGTTCCCAATCCAGCAGCACCAGATGCGGGCGTGCGCTTTGTGTTTTGGATAAGAGCGACTTGGCCTCGCCCGCTTCGTCGATCACCTCGACGTCGGGTTCCTGTTCGAGGAGCAGTCGCAGCGCGGAGCGAAGCCAAGCCTGGTCGTCCGCAAGCAACACGCGCATCATTTATTCCGTCCTCCTAAATCGAACCGCTGAACCGAGCCGTCTGCAACCGTGCCGGCGGGCGAACTCCCGGCTGGAGCATGGCGCAGGACCATTCAGTCGCCGGCTATTTCCCGAGGCGCGTCTGCGCTGGGGAAGCCGGCCGCGGCTAAGCATAGAGCAAACAAGACAAGGATCCGTCTTGCGCGCTGGTTTCCAGTGTAGGGAGAAAAGCCGGCTTTGACGCCATGCACATGGTCAGCCGCTCGCCCCGACTAGCGGCGAGTCTTTCTCCTGGTCACCTGACTAGGTGAGCCAGGCCGGCACGGGCAATGTTAAGGGGACGGATGCGGTGCGGTTAGTGGACGAGGTGCGTTTGCAGCGCAAGCGCCACGGCCTCGGTGCGGCTGGACACTTGCAGTTTGGAGAGGATATTGCTGACGTGGAATTTTACGGTGGAGCGGCTGACAATCAGCCTTTCGGAGATTTCGGTGTTGTTGAGTCCCTCCACCATCAGCGCCAGGACTTCGCGCTCGCGCTCGGTCAGGTCATGGCCCAGCAGGCGAGCGTCGGCATTGCGCGCCGTGTGGATCAGCGCCTGCGCCGCTTCGGGGGCGAGGGTTGGCCGTCCGGCATGGGCGGCGCGGATGGCATTCGCCAGTTCGTCGGCGGAGATGTTCTTGAGCAGATAGCCGATGGCGCCGGCTTTGAGCGCGTCCTGCACCAGGTCGTCTTCTTTGAAACTGGTCAGGGCGATGACCTGCGTGTCGGGGTATTTTTCGCGGATGGCGCGCGTAGCCGTCGCCCCATCCATGCGCGGCATCACGAGGTCCATCAGGATGACGTCGGGGCAGTCGCGTGCGCACAGGGCAAGCGCCTCGGCGCCGTCGGCTGCTTCCCCCACGAGTTCGAGATCGTCGAATGCCAGCAGAAAGGCGGATAAGCCGCTGCGCACCACAGCGTGGTCGTCTACCAGCATCACACGAATCATCGACGTTGAATCAGTCACAAATACCTGCCTCACGTGCGGCCACTGATCCTGCGTATGCTCCTACGCCAGGCCGCCTATCTATGCCGGAACTTATCGCGTCATTATATGCCGTCGTCCGGAAATTTGAAAGATCAACACGACGGCGGCCCGCAAGGATCGCTGTGGCTCGGCGACATCCGGCTGGGCCTTGCTCTTCTGCGCCGTGGTCAATTGCCCTTTGTTCAGTTGCGCCGCCAGGCCACCGTGACGGTCGTACCGTGCCCGAGCCGGCTCTCGATCTCCAGGCGGGCGCCGATGGCTTCGGCGCGTTCGTGCATGATGCTGAGGCCGAGATGTTCG
>JBBSBO010000096.1:0-7483 GCA_038251215.1 Caldilineales bacterium | reverse complement strand
TGAGCACGGTCATGGCGCCGGCGGCGCGCAGCTCCTCGGCGGTGACGGGCGTGCGCTTGCCCGTTTGGCCGATGACGACGCGGCTGAAGCGTTCGCGCATGTCGCGCAGGCTGGTGGTGAGAGCGAGGATCGCCATGACTTCGCTGGCGACGCTGATGTCGAAGCCGGTGGCGCGCGGGCGCCCGTCCGCCTTGGCGCCCAGGCCGAGCACGATGTTGCGCAGGTCGCGGTCGTTGACGTCCAGCACGCGCCGCCAGGTGATGCTGTAGGGGTCGATGTCCAGCTCGTTGCCCTGGTAGATGTGGTTGTCGATCATGGCGGCGAGCAGATTGTTGGCGGCGGTGACGGCGTGGATGTCGCCGGTCATGTGCAGGTTGAACTGCTCCATGGGCACGACTTGGCTGTAGCCGCCGCCGGCGGCGCCGCCCTTGATGCCGAAGGTGGGGCCCTGCGAGGGCTGGCGGATGGCGACGGTGGCGGTTTTGCCGATGTGGTGCAGGCCCTGGCCCAGGCCCACGGTGGTGGTGGATTTGCCTTCGCCCAGCGGCGTAGGCGTGATGGCGGTGACGAGGATGTACTTGGCGTTGGGGCGGTTTTGGAGCTTGTCGCGCGCTTCCAGCTTGACCTTGGCGATGTTGTCGCCGTAGAGTTCGATGTCGGCGCGGGAGAGGCCCATCTTCTCGGCGATGGCCTCGATCGGTTCGAGCTTGGCCGCCTGGGCAATGTCGATGTCGCTGGGTACGGGTGTAGGCATGGTCATGTCTCCTGTAAAAAAGCAAACCGCAAAGGCGCAAAGGACGCGAAGAACAGCAACAGCAAGAACAGCAGGAAAAGGATAGATAGATGTCAAAGATTTAGGGCGAAGCGGCGGATGCCTTCTTTCATGTGCGGTACATTGAAGTTGAGCAAGAGGCCGAGACGGCAGCCTGTCAGGCGCAGGTAGGTGAGAATCTGCGCTTCGTGCAGCGGGATGATTTCCTCAACGTCCTTCAGCTCCACGACGACCAAATTAGCAGCCAGCAGGTCGATGCGAAAACTGCAATCCAGGGCAATGCCTTTGTAGTGGACCGGAATGGCTTTCTGGCGCTCATAGGCAACGCTGCGCAAGGTCAATTCATGGGCTAAACAGGTTTCATAGGCGGATTCTAACAGTCCCGGCCCCAGCGCTTTGTGAACCTCAATCGCCGCCCCGATGATGACATTGGACAGGCCGTTTTCATCCATGACGCGAGCCTGTACGGGCAGTACGTGTGGCTTCTGACTCTCCATACCCCCTCCCTATTAATCGGGTCTTGTTTTTCTTGCAGTTGCTTTTCTTGCTGTTTGCAGTTCTTCGCGTCCTTTGCGCCTTTGCGGTTTGCTTTTTACCCGCTCATCACCGCGCGGCGGGGGAAGAGCTGCGCGCGCTCTACGATTTCGCTGACTGTCTCCTCCTGGCGGTAGGCCATGAGGTGCACGCCGTGGATGCCCTCGATGGCGCGCACTTGCTCGATGATCTCGATGCAGATGCGCTTGCCCTCTTCCGCTTGCTGCTTCTTGGGCGTTTTGGCGAGGCGCTCGATCACCGCGTCGGGGATGTGGACGCCGGGCACTTTGTCGCGGATGAACTCCGCCGCGCGCGCCGAGCGCAGCGGGCCGACGCCCGCCAGGATGAAGGCGCGCTCGTGCAGGCCGAGGTCGCGCACCTGCTGCATGAAGGCGACGAGGCGCGGCACGTCGAAGCAGTACTGCGTTTGGAAGAAGTCGGCCCCGGCTTGGATCTTCTTGGCCATGCGCTGCGGACGCCAGTCGAAGGGCGGCACGAAGGGGTTGACCGCCGCGCCCAGGAAGAACTTGGGCGGCGTGGTCAGCACGCGCCCGCTGAGCAGCATGCCCTGGTCGCGCATGACGCGGGCCGTGCGCAGCAGTTGGATTGAGTCGAAGTCGAAGACGCGCTTGGCCTGCGGCTGGTCGCCGGCGCTGACGTCGTCGCCCGTCAAGCAGAGCACATTACGGATGCCCAGAGCGGCCGCGCCCAGCAGATCGCCCTGGATGGCGATGCGGTTGCGGTCGCGGCAGCCGATCTGGAAGACCGGCTCGTAGCCCGCCGTCACCAGCAGGGCGCAGCAGCCCAGGCTGCTCATGTGGCAGTTGGCCCCGGATCCGTCGGTGGCGTTGATGGCGTCGCACACCTCGGACAGCACCAGCGCGTTGCGGTAGACGTCTTCGGGGTCGGCGCTGTCGGGCGCGTTCAACTCGGCGGTGACGGCAAAGCGGCCCGAGCGCAGCACGCGCTCCAGGCGGCTGCCGGCGCGCGGCGGGTGCGAGGCCCACAGCGGCAAGGCGGCGGTCTGGGCGGGGGCGGACGGCGAGAAGTCGGCGAGTTCGGTCATGGCGCGGTTCCTGCGAGCAAGAAAAAGGCCCGCGCACGCGGCGCGGGCCAAAGGGGAAGGTCAGGCAGAGGCGGCGGCTTTGCGCATGGCTTTGATGTAGGCCATGCAATACTCGTCGCGGCCCATCAGCACGTCGGCGGCGTAGATCGTCTGGCGCACGGCTTCGTCCAGCGGGTTGGTGATGGCGGAGGTCAGCCCGGCGGTGATTGCCATGGCGAGGAAGGCGCTGTTGATGGCCTGGCGGTTGGGCAGGCCGAAGCTGATGTTGCTGGCTCCGCACACGGTGTTGCAGCCCAGCTCCTCGCGCACCATACGCGTGATCGTGAAGAGGTCCACGCCGGCTGTGGCGACGCTGCTCACGGGCATGGCGAGCGGGTCAATGAGCACATCGTGGCGGGGGATGCCGTAGCTTTCGGCGCGCGCCACGATCTTTTTGGCGACCTCGAAGCGCTCGCGCGGGTCAAAAAGGATGCCGCGTTCGTCGTTGATGATGGCGATCACGGGCAGGCCATACTCGGCGACGACGGGCAGCACCTTCTCCAGGCGCTCTTCTTCGCCGGTGACGCTGTTGACCAGCGGGCGGCCCTTGGCGGCCCGGATGCCGGCGATCAGCGCGGGCACGACGCTGCTGTCGATGCTCAGCGGCAGGTCGGTCACCGACTGCACCAGCTCGACGGCGCGGGCCATCATTTCGGGTTCGGTCTTTTCCGGATCCGTGCTGGGGACGCCCACGTTAACGTCGAGGATATGCGCGCCGGCCTCAAACTGCGCCAGGGCGTCCTTGACGACGCGGTCGAAGTTGCCGGCTTGCATCTCTTTGGCCAATAGCTTGCGCCCGGTGGGGTTGATGCGCTCGCCGATGATGACGAAGGGCTGCTCCGGCCCGATGGCGACGGAGCGGGTGGCGGATTTGACTAGGGTGTCCATGGCAGGGCCTATTCGCTGATGGGGTTGGATGGAGGATGCAGCTTGGATTCTGCTTGGCGGCGGCTAAGCAGGCCACTGATTGAATGGATATGATAGATCGGCACAGATTGATCTGTGAGTATCTCTCGCATCAGTGTTTATCAAGTGTTTATCAGTGTCCTGCTTGCTTGGCGGCGGGCGGTTCGCGCATGATGACCTCGCCCTCCAACTGCGCCAGGCTGACCCAGCCGGGCGGGCAGTCGCAGTCGACGCCGTCGAACATGTTGGCCCAGGCCGAGGTATCCTTGAGGGCGCGGTTGACCGGGGGCATCACCCAGTGGATCTCATGGCCGTACTTGCCCATGTGCAGGCTGCGCTCGTAGACCTGCACCCAGATGCACATGCGCTCGGGGATGACTTCGCAATGACCGTTGACGCGCACGCCGCCGCAGGGGCCGTTGCGCAGGTTCTTGGGGCAGTTCATGGAGCACGTCATGCCGGTGCTGTGCAGAATGCATTGGCCGCACATTTGGCAGTTGAAGAGATAGCCCTTGAAGAGCTTCTCGACTTGAATCAGGAACCACTCCGTGCCGCGCGGGCTGATGCGCTTCATGCCGGGGTAGAGCGGCTCCAGCACAAACTTGGTGGCGTCATAGACGAACTCCATCCAGCGCGGGTGGTCCTTGAGCCATTCGCTGCCGGGCCAACGCCTGGCTTCTCTCATGTGGAGCGTGTCGGTGGGCATAGGGTTGTTCCTGTAACGGGCGTTCCGAGTACGGGCGTTGCCGGTAAGCACCGGCGAGCATAAATCGACAACCGGATCGAGGAAGCGGAGAGGTCACAAACGCCGGCCTATGCCTCGCGGCAAGTTGCCTCGCCTGCGGCTGTAACCGAAGGTTACATAACGCCGGACGCTGGGAGGATATCGGCATCCGGCAAATGCGCCGCGACGGCTATCATGCCCATCAACAACCAGATGTGGCGCGCGTCCTCAAACGAACCGGTAAGTCCATGATACAACACAGCGCCGATGAATGCGATACTGAGCGCCATGCGAATTTCGACCGCCTGGGGTGCGCACCCGGCGCGCCAGGGGAGTCCGCTGCGCAAGAGATGCGTTGAGAGCCAGGCAAACGCCAGCATGCCGAGGACGCCTGCTTGTTGCCCAATGCTCAGCCATATATTGTGTGCGTCCGTCAGCAGCTCCGTGTGGCCTGAAGGGTTGAGGTAATACACGGCGGGCAGTTGCAAGCCAAGCCCTTGACCAAAGAGCGGCTGTTGCGCCATGACAGCCGCCGCTTGACGCCAGGTCATCACGCGCGACGACGGCTCCAGCGCGGCCAACGACAGCCCTGCGCCGTTCGCCATGGGCGTGAGCGAGATCGTTGCGGCGATCAATACCGCCGCGGCGACTAGCCCGCCTAAGAGCAGTATCCCCTGAGCCAAAAGAGGCCGCTGCGCGCGCCAACGGGACCACTGCCACAGCGCGCCTGCCAACGCCAGCCCGCCGAGGCCGGGCGAGAGCGTAAACAGGGCGACTACACAGATGCCCAGGATGAGGCTGCGCGCGGCGTGCGGTCGCAGTTTGCCGGCAGCTTGCGCGGCAAGCGCCACCATCAGGCTGACAATCAAATAGTTGCACAGCATGTTCATGTTGAAAAATAGCGCGCGAATGCGCGGGTAGTCGCCCGGCGGCAGACTGCCGTATACGGTCAGGCCAATGTTCCGATTCAGGTCGCGGATGCCGCCGTAGAATAAGCCGATTGAGAGCAGCCCGACCGCGACGGTCACCGCGGCGCCGATCAGCCAGGCCAACAGGCTGAGTTTCAGCATTCGCTCCGAATCGATGATCTGAACGGTGACAACGACGATGCTGAGCAGGAGCATCTCACCAAGCAGTTTGGCAATGCTCGCTTGCGGCGCGCGGGACAGGGCCGTGCTGAGGATCAGGGCGGCGGCATAGGCGGCAAGAGGGAGATAAACGGGGTGAAGCGCAAGGCGCGCGCGGTGGGTAAGCGCCGCAAGCAGCCATGCGCAGACGACGAGGAGGTATAGCACGTCGCCGAGCGGAACCGCGTAGCCCCATAGCGCGCCGCCGAACGGTCGCATGATGGGCAGTACAGCTATCCAGGCGAGGAACAATGCCTGGTCGAGGCGCAAGCGCGAGCGCATGGACGGCGTGCGCAGCATCGCGCTAGCCCTTGATGCCGGTGAGCGAGATACCCTCGATGAACGTGCGTTGCGCAAAGAAGAACGCGATCAGAATGGGCAGCGTAACGAGCGTGCTGACCGACATCAGGTAGGGATAGGCCAGGCGCGCGCTGCCCACCTGCGAGATCGTGCGGCGCAGCCCCTCAATGCCCAGGGCGACGGTCTTCATGTCCTCTTGGTTGAGGTAGATCAGCGGTCCCAGGTAGTCGTTCCAGGCGTTCATAAACTGGAAGAGCGCCACGACGGTCAGCGCCGGCTTTGCCAGCGGCAGCACGATGCGCCACAGGATTTGGAACTCGTTGGCCCCGTCGATGAAGGCGGCTTCGGACAGCTCGAGGGGAATCGTGCGGAAGAACTGGCGCAGCATGAAGATGAAGTAGGGGCTGCCGAAGAAAGCGGGCAGCACCAGCGGCCAATAGGTGTTGATCAGCCCCATCTGCTTGAAGGTGATGAAGAGCGGCACCATCGTCACCTGGAAGGGCACCATCATGGTAGCGAGGCAGAGGAAGAAGAGCGCGTCGCGCCCTTTCCACGAGATGCGCGCAAAGCCGTAAGCCACGATCGCCGACGAGAGTGTGACGCCGATTGTCGTGGGGATGGCAAAGCGGAAGATGGTGTTGAACATGTACAGGTTGAAGTTGTACGTCGTCCACGCGTTGAAGAAGTTCTCCCACAGCGCGGGCCGCGGGATCCAGATGGGCGGGATCGTGTAGACCTGCGAGTCGTTCTTGATCGCGGAGCTGACCATCCAGATCAACGGCAGCATAAAGCTGAAGGCGAGCACGAGCAGCAAGATGTACTTGCCGATTTGCAACAGGATGGCGCCGATGTTGACGGCGTTGGCTGTGCCGGCCTGGGAGCCGGCGGAACCGGTGGCGGGCGCTTGTACGGACATGGTGATCTCCTCTCCTACTCGTCGCCGCTGCTGTAGTAGACCCAGCGCCCCGAGCTTCTGAACAACAGAATTGTAACCGCCACCACCACGACAAACAGGATCCACGCCAGCGCCGAGGCCTTGCCCATGCGCAGGTAGATGAAGGCGTTGCGGTAGAGGAAGATGGAGTAGAACTCCGTGGCTTGATTTGGCCCGCCGGCGGTGAGCAGCCAGGGCAGCGTGAAGTTCTGGAAGCCGTAGATCAGCCCCATCACCAGGTTGAAGAGGATCACCGGCGTACACATGGGGATGGTCACGTTCCAGAACTTGTGCCAGGCGTTGGCCCCGTCCACGGTCGCCGCTTCATATAGCGAGCGCGGCACGTCTTGCAGCGTCGCCAGGAAGATGACCATGGCGTTGCCCTGCGCCCACATGTGGATCAGGATGATGGTCGGCTTGGCGAGAGCCGGGCTGGCGATGAAGGGGATCACCGGCAGGCCAAGGCCTTGCAGCGTGGCATTGATGGCGCCGTATTGGATGTTGAGCAGGAACTGCCACACCATCGCCACCACCACGGCGGGCACAATGGCAGGGAAGAAGAAGATGGCGCGGAAGCCCGACCGCCCGCGGATCTCCGTGTTGAGCAGTACGGCCATCAGGAAGGCGGACGTCACGCCCAGCGGCGCGCTCAGCGCCACATAGTAGATCGTGTTGTAGACCACCTGCGGGAAGTTCGGGTCGGTGGTGAAGATCTCGATGTAGTTCTTCAGGCCGATGAACACGGGCGGGCGCAGCAGGTCGTAGCGCATAAAGCTGTAGCGCAGTGAGGAGATCAGGGGGTAGATCGTCCACAGCGCAAAGCCGAGCAGCCACGGCGAGATGAAGAGCAGGCCGAGCCACTGTTTGCGCCAGGCCCCAGGGGACAGACCCCAGCGTTTGGACGTTGCAGTACTTGCCGCCATAGCAACCTCGTTAATCTATCAAAATACACGGTGCTTTCTGCCGACGAGCGAATGGGCGGAGATATGCAAGTTCACAATTTGTAGCGGTAGTAACGACTTTAGTCGTTCCTGCCCTGATTGACGGTTACTAGAGCGGGAAAACGACTGAAGTCGTTACT
>JBBSBO010000095.1:0-7491 GCA_038251215.1 Caldilineales bacterium | reverse complement strand
TGCCCTCGTTCGGCCCCACCATCAGCGGGGCAATCGGCACGGCCATCGCCCTTTTTCAAGGCTCCACATGGATGCCGCTGGGCAACATCACCTTTGCCGTGATCGTGCTGATCATCTACGTGCTCATCACGCAGGTCGAGAACGTCTATTTGACCCCGCGCCTGGTGGGCGGTCAGGTGCGCCTGCATCCGGCCGTCAGCTTCGTCGCCATCGTCAGCGGCACGATGGTCTTCGGCTTGCTCGGCGTGCTGCTCGCCACGCCGATCGTTGCCAGCGCGCGCACGCTCCTCATTTACGTCTATCGTAAACTGACGGACCAAGAGCCGTTCGAGGAGCTGGCTCTGCCGCAAAGTGCGGTGCGCATTCCCGGCGTGATTGCCGGGCGCAAGATCGACGGCATCATCTTCGACCTCGACGGCACGCTGGCCTGCGTCGACTGGAGCTTTGCCGAGTGGGCCGAACACAGCATGCCCTGGATGGACCGCGCCGTCAGCCCCACGGACCGCCGCCGCGCCGCGCGCCGCCTGATGATTGCCCTGGAAGGCTTTGTCCACTTCCTGATTGCGCTGGCGCGCAGGCTGCGCCTCACTTCCGACCTCGACCGCCTGTTTCCGGCGCTCAGCCGCATCCGCGGCTACCCGCCCATCAGCCGCATGACGCCCGTGCCCGGCGCCGGCGACACCCTGGCGACGCTGGCGATGCAGTACCGGCTGGCGCTCGTCTCCACGCGCAACCGGCCCGAGATCTTGGCCTTCCTCTCCAAGTCGAACCTGCCGCGCGAGGCCATCGCCTACGTGCTGGGCCGCGAGGATGTGCGCTATCTGCTGCCCAACAGCGAAGTGCTGTGGATCGCCGCCGACAAGCTGGGCATCGAGCCGGGCCATATGCTGCTGGTGAGCGACAACCACATCAACCTGCGTGCGGCGCGCGCGGCGGGCATCGCCACCGCCGGCGTCCTGGGCGGCCTCGCCGAAGAGAGCGACCTGCGCGACGCCGACCTGCTGGTCGCCTCCATCCCCGAACTCCTGGAGTGGCTGTAGCCGGTTGCGCGCATTTCCTTCGTCCCCGAAAATCTCGCCGCCAAATTGTAAGGCGCGCTATAGCCCTATTGGCTGCTGCTCGCTATCCTGCTAGGCGTCAAAGTGCCACGTATGCGCGTAGGCGGCAAAGCGGCGTTCAATTTCATGCGCTGCACCGTCATACAAGGTGACGGATCGCGGCATTTAAATATTCGCGCGAAGGATTTGCGCTAGATGTTCTGCGCTAGATGTTCTGCGCTAGAAGTGAGGTCAACGAATGCTAAAAGTGATGATCACGTACGACATGCAAGAAGGCAAAGAGCAGGCCTGCCAGGAATACCTGGTCAACAAATTGGCCCCGGGCCTCGCCAAGCTCGGCTTTCGCGTGTCGGATGTGTGGTATACGGTGTGGGGCAACTCGCCTCAGATCACCAGCGGCGGCGAGATCGAAGACATCGCCCACGCACGCACGATCTTTCAGTCCAATGCCTGGGAGAGCCTAGCCGAGGGCATGGAAGAGACGGCGCGCAACCTGCAAGTGCGCCTCGTGCGCTCCAATAACTAGATGAGCGGACAAGCCGCGCTAGCCCCGGCGCGCACGCGCAAACCCGTGGCGCTGGTCGTGCTGCTGGAAAATGTAGGTCACATCGCCGGCCTTGATCTCCCCGCGGCGGTGATGTCCGCCATCGACTACGTGACGGAAGAGTACGCCAAGCTACTGCTGCGCGTCTACGGGGCCTATCGCCTCTACGACGCCGTGGTCATCCTCGAAGACGAGCAGGCCACAGGGCCGCGCCTGGCGCAGACCTTGCTACAACTTGGCCCCACGCACACGACCGACCTGCTGCTGCTGGTGCATGGGCACGAGGGCAAGCTGGTGGGCTATCGCGGCCAAGAGATGATCGGCCCCGAAACCTTCTCGCATCTGCTGGAGGTCTATCGTCGCGACCCGCACGCGCTGGACCTGCGCATGGTCTTCGGGTTGAACTGCTACGGGGCGAGCCTGGGCGCGGTGTGGCTGGCGCTGGGCGCCACGGTGGCTAACGGCACGCCCGGCGTGAACTGGTTGCCGGAGCCAAGTCTGTCGATTTTCCTGCGCAATTGGCTGGGCGGCAGGCGCTACTCGACCGCGGTGCAGCGCAGCAACCGCCACGCGCGCCGCTGGGCGCGCCGCCTGTGGCGTCCACAGCCCGGCACGGCGGAACACCCCAAGGTGAGCAGCAGCCGCCAGATCGTCTACGGCGTGCAGGACATCGACATCCACTCCGACATTCACGCGCGTGCCTAGCCTGCGCGCTGCCGCCACCTCACGGTAGAATACCGGCAACAAAAACAGCGACGTCTCCGGATAGATGAGACGTCGCTGTGATTTAGCATGTGTCAACCTTCGAGGAAGCTATCGGCTTCCTCGAAGGTGTATGGCGCGGGCGGCTAATGCTTACTTTGTGACGCGCTGGTAGGTGATCCAGAAGGTGGTGTGAATGCCGTACTTGGGCCGCTCCGTATCGCCCATGCCGGCGCCGTGCAGCACCTCGCTGGGCAGGCCCTCCACCTTGACATTGTAGGCGTTGCCCGCCGCGTACATCTGATAGTTAAAGGCATAGTCGGGCGGCGCCTTGTCTTCGGTCGGGATCGTGGCGTTGCCGTCGCCCCAGTAGACCGTGACCGGCTGCCCCACGATGCGGTTGCCGCTTTCGTCCACCACTTCGACATAGATATGGTGCTTGCCGCCGGACTCCTGTTCGTCGCCCCACTTGGCTTCGACGATGCGCCAGTACTGTTGGCCCGGCGACACCGGCGCGTCCTCGACATAGACGCCCAGCTGATCCAGGCGCGGGTCCCAAATGCGCGAGGGCGCGGCCGCGGCGACTACCACCGGCTCCGGCGTAGGCGGCTCCACGGGCAGCACCTCCTGGACGAAGGGGCGCAGCGTCGCCGTCGGCGCAGGCGTGCTCGTGGGCAACGGCGTGGCAGTGGGCAAAGGCGTACTCGTAGGAATCGGCGTGATCGTCGGCGGCGGCGTGGGCGTGGCGGTGGACGGCACTTGCTGGTCCGCCATCACCAGAAGTTCGGCCAAATTGCGGTCGCGCGAGGCCAACTCATAGCTACCCACGGCATAGACCTCGCTGATGGCGTTGAACAAGCCGGAACGCCGCGCCACCTCATCGGCATGGCTGGCGGCGGTCGTGTTGCCCTGGAATAAGCGCAAGAATAGGACCGGCGCGGCAATGCCTACCAGCCAAATGATCAATAATACCAGCAGCGCCAAGCGCACTTTGCCGAAGGTAGTGAGGTTGGCGAACCACTCGCTGAAGCCCACGCTTGGGCGCGGCGCCGGGGCCTTGCCCTGGGGCATGTCGTACGGCTGTTCTTGGCGGCGGCGCGACGGCAGGTTGCCCCCCGCCGAGGCCATCGGCGCGTACGACGCTTCATTCGGCGCTTCGCCGTAGCCGCCGCCCATCTCCATCTGCGTCAAGCGTTGCGTCAACATGCGGCTCATGCTGATCGCCAGGTTGGGATAGCGCGCCATCAGCATGTCGAAGTCGCGCTTAGCCAGCGTCCACACGTCGACATCCGTCTCGGCGACGGCGCTGGCGTTGTGCGGCTGGTTGGTCAGCAGCGCGCGCTCGCCAAAAGCCTCGCCCGGGCCGGCGATCCAGCCGCCGGAGAACGACTGCATGCGCACCTGACCCGACTCCAGCAGAAAGAGCATATCCGCCGGGCTGGAGACGCGGAAGATCTGCTCGCCGGCGCGGTAGCGCATGGGACGCAGATACTCGGAGACCTGGCTCAACTCTTCCTGGGTCAGGTCGGAGAACAACTCGAAAGTGCGGAAACGGTCGAGAGCGGACGGGCCTTGCTCGCTCGCCAGGCGCACGGCCATGCCCTGCGTCAGCGCCTTGCCGATGGCCGGATACTTGCCGCTTAGGTTGTCCAGGTCGGAACGCTGCAAGATCCAGAGGTTTGTGTTGCGGATGGCGGTGGCGTCTTCGCCGTGGATCTTGCCCGTGAGCAGACCCATCTCGCCGAAGTGCCCGCCGCTGCTCACGCGCGCCAGTTCTTCCACCACGCCGCCGGCGTTTTCGGCCGTCAGCTCCACCTCGCCGCTTTCGATCAGATAGAGTGCGCTGCCGCTCTCGCCCATCATGTAGACGCGCTCGCCCGCGGGCACGTGCTGCAAGATCATGCGCCCCGCCACCGCGCGCAGCGTGTCGGGCGGGACTTCGGCGAACATGGGCATTTCCGCCAGCCAAGACACCGCCTGCGCCTGGTCTTTGCCGCCCAGCCGTGCGCGCACCACGCGCGCCAGGGCGCGCCGCAACCCAGGCTGCTGCGCGCTCAGGGCATGGAATTCATCGGCGGACAGCATCCACAACAGGCTCTCTTCACTCGCGACGGCTGTCAGCAAGGCAGGCTTGCCCGTCAGGAGCGGGGCCGCGCCAAACATTTCGCCGGCCTTCACCGTCTGCACGGCTTCCGTGCTGCCTGCGCCCTCTTCGTGCAGCTCAACCGCGCCGCTTTCCAACAGGTACAGACCCTTGGGAAGCTCGCCGCCGCGGAAGATTGTGGAGCTGGTATGCGCTTCCACCGGCTTCAGATATTTCGACAGCGCTTGCAGCGTATGCGGCGACAGGCCGCCCAGTTCCGGCGTGCGCGCCAGCCGCTTGGCGAGATAGTCTTCCATCTGCACGACCAGCGTGCCGAAGTTCTGGCTCAGCTTGATGCCGATCGACGGCTGTTGCAAGATGATCTCGCGCAGCGCGCTGTCGGTCAACTTCCAGAAGGAAAGGTCCGCCAACGCCTTGGCGCTGACATCCAGGGGCGCGCCGCGCAGGAGGCTGGCCTCGCCCAGTAGGCTGCCGGGGCCAAGCGTGGCGAGGTTCTGCCCGCTCGGCGTCACCAGGCTGACAAAGCCATGGCCCAGCAAATAAATCGACGATGCGCGGTCGCCCGCATTGAGGAGGACGGCGTTGGCCGAACACTCGCCGTCGGCAAAGCCGGCGGCTAGGATCGTCCTCTCTTGTTCGTCCAGCCCCGCAAAGAGCGGCGCATATTGGATTAACTCAGTCTTCACAAATCCTCCTTGTCATCGACAGGGTAGGAAATAGGCAGGGCAGGAAACTGACAGGACAGCGATCCGGCTGAATGTAACTTGGTACAGCCGCGCATTTAGCCCTGTACACACCGGCATACCGGCCATGATCTCAGTACTTGCGCTGGAAGGTAACCGTCCAGCTAAAGTGACCCCAACAGCCCGGCGGCGAATCGGGTGGCGTTGCGAACTGCGCACAACTGGCGTCGTCCGTGCAGAACTGCCCAGCCATCAGGTATTCAAACGGAATGTTGGGCGTATGCGTGGTCATGCCGCGCGCCACTTCGGACGTGACGTCGCGGCCGTCGGCATCGCGGGTGATCTTCACGTCCTGCCCGCTCCACAGCACGAACTCGGCAATGCCGTCGCCTTTGCCCTGCGAGCCGGTGACGAACTTCTCGTCTGAAAAATCGGACGCCACTAACACGCCGTTGAGGCGATTGCCGTTGGCGTCGAGCACATTGACCGTTAACTCGTGCTTTTCGCCGCAGGTCACGGTCGGCCCGTCGAGCCGGCCGCCGTTCTCGAACACGCCCCACAGCCGCTTCTCGGTCATCACGAAATCCGGCCCATCCGCGGCGGGCGCGGGGGCGGCTTGCTCGGCAGGGGGCGCCTCCGCCACGGGGGCTTCCGCCGCGGGCGGCGCGGCGGGAACCTCTACGACCGGCGCAGGCATGGCAGTAGGCGGCGGCGCGGGGATGTCGGCGGGCACGGCGATGTTGTCGACGCTGCCCGCTGTGGCGACGAGTTGCCCATAGACCCAGCCCAACTGTCCGGCATTCGACACCTGCCACCAGTCGGCCTGCGCGTTCTTGCCCACAATTTCGGCCTCTTGGCCGGTCTGCATGGCGTTGACAATCGGATAATCCGTGCACGGGCCGCTGCGTACGTTCAGCGCGTTCGACGCCACCACGCGCGGGGCCGAAGCAGGCGTGGCGCTCGGCGCGGGCAGCGCCGCTTCACCGGCAGGCGTTACGGATGGCTCGAGCGCTAACACCGCCACGGTGGGCAGCAGGGCCGGCGCGCCCTCTGCACCCTCTGCGGCAGCCGCGTCCAGGGGCGGGATCGCCGCGCCCGCCGGTGCACTTTGCGCGGCCTCGATCTTGGCCGTCGGCGCGACAACGGCTACCGCCGGCGCGCTCGCGGGCGTGGGCGTAGCTTCGATCAGGCCCGTCTCAACCGCATACGCGAGGATGGACGGCGACTGCGAATCCAGGTCTACCGCCAGGCGCGCCAAGGCTTGCGTCTCTTCGGCGTCGACATTGCCGGCGATGGCGCTCTCAGTCATATAGGTGAGCCATTGTGACGGGTTCGCCACGTCGAGGGCGCGCAGGTCCGTGCGCGCCTGGTCGACATCGCCGTTTTCCGCATAGGCGCGGGCAATGGCTACGCCCTTTTCCGCCAGCTTGGCAGACCCGGACTTGGATCGCTCGGGGCCGCACGCGGTCAAGAGCAAGAGGGCGCTGAGGATCAACAGCAGGGGCAACAAAGCAGAGTACAGCGTCGCAGGGTAGAAGCGTCGCCGCGCCGGCAATGTTCGCTTTTCCGGGTGTGGGAGGGCGCAAGAACGTTCAGGAACCGCGCGACTTGCGTGATTGGAGGGCATAGTCAATTAACCAGTTCAGCTCAAACCTAGACTTACTTCCGATGGGGCAAACTCTCCGCCGGGCAACCGCCACGAAGCCAATTGCCATGAACACGATCTCTGCACGCACAACGTCGGCAAGCCGCAATTGGTTTCGTGCCACACGGTTTCCGGTCGATCAGCGTCCGGCGTGACGTCTTGCGCTGTGCGGCGGCTTCCCTGCCGGGCAGCCGCCTGGCGCACGCGACGACATCGATCGAACATGCTGCGATCGGGCGTGCTGTGCTCGTTCAAGCGGATAAAATGTTCTTTCCCTTCAGAAATCACCAACCGTTCGCGCCTCGGTTTGTCGCTTCCCATTGCCGTTTCCGCCGCTGCCCAACCCTTGCTATAATGCCCTTACCGGCACAAAATCCTGGCGACCAGGGCCTGGCGATACTGCACGCCTAATCAAGTTGGGCCGGCGGCGGACGGTGGTGCCGAAGGTTGGAGTCGAACCCACAAGGGTTGCCCCACACGAGTTTGAGTCGTGCGCGTCTGCCTGTTCCGCCACTTCGGCAACAATACGCTATGAGTATACTGTTTCCGTTAGCAGCCGTCAAATACATGGCGTCAAATACAATGCCGCTTTATTCAATGCCGTCAAAATTGCCCGTCAAAACCATGCAGTCCATCAGGTCGCTGCCTTGACCTCTTCTCTTCCGCCTACAGCGCCATCTGAAGAAAGCGAGACGGTGGCACGCGCCCTGCAGGGTGACCTCGGCGCCTTCAACCAGCTTGTGCTGGTCTATCAG
>JBBSBO010000094.1:0-7493 GCA_038251215.1 Caldilineales bacterium | reverse complement strand
TAACAAAGCTGGATCAGTTCGATCGTATGCGGGTAGGAAAGATGCTCCACCAAGTGGGCGCAAAAGATGCCGTCGACGCTCGCCGCCGGCGCCTGGCGCAGATAGTCAAATACGTTGGCGCGGATCACAGGGAGGCCGCGCCCTTGGGCGGCGACAAATGCGCGTTCGTCGGCATCGACGCCGACCGCGTGGATGCCATGCGCCAGTAGCAACTCGACGAAGTCCGCATCCCCGCAGCCCAGGTCGAGTACGCTGTGGCACTGACGATAGAGCGGCAAATAGAACGCCTGAATCTTGCGCTGGTTTTCCGGGCGCACGCCCATGTAACGAAGAAAATCGAAGTCCAAACCCGCGATGTCGGGCAGAGCATCCGACTTAGTTTCTGTCGCGGTCTCTGTCTGGGCTTCGGCCTGAGCGTCTGACGGAACGTTCATGTTGGACGGCTCACTTGCACTTGCGGCTGCGGCGAGATCACCGTAACGCTCTCTTGGGGATGAAACGACCACTTGCCCTGGAGCGTAACGATGCCATACCCATCGCGCCGGCTGCTGGGATAGACTTGGAAGGAATAGGCGCGGTCCTGAAAATCATAGGTTTCCGTATCGTTGTGGTTGACCACGGCGACGGAAATCGTGTAGTTGCCGTCGAGCAGGGGGAGTTGGGGGATGGTGTAGACCACCGCGCCTTGCCCCTCGATGCCAGCAATGGATAGCTTGCCCAGATCAGTATTGGGGCCAAAAAGGTTGACCCCGCTGTCGTGGTAAATCGCCAGGCCAAAGGTGGGGGCCTCCACATAGGCTTCGGACTGATAGCGGAGGCGAATGCTCATTTCTTGGCCGGTGAAGTACACCGATTGCGGCACGCCGGCGGCGCCGAGCAAGTCTACCTGCGTAATCTGGACATTGCCCGAACCCCAGCGTTGCCCAACGCCGCTGGGCGGCAGGCTCACGGCGGCGCGCTTGCCGTCTTCCAAAACGGCCACATGACGCTGATACTGCAAAATAACGTCGGTTGTGGCGCCTTCGGCCTGGATCATGCCCTCATCCATCCAAATCGCCCGATTGCACACGGATTGAATGGCATCCAGGCTATGCGAGACGAGGAGCAGCGTACCGCCTTGATAGCGGAAGTCGTGAATGCTCTTGAGGCATTTGCGCTGAAAAGCCATGTCGCCGACCGCGAGCACTTCGTCCACCAGCAGCAGATCCGGTTCGGTGTGGATGGCGACGGCAAAGCCAAGCCGCACGTACATACCCGACGAGAAATGCTTGACCGGCGTGTCGATAAAATCGCCCAGTTCGGCGTAATCTATGATGGCGTCAATGCGCGTGTCGATTTGGCGGCGGCTCAGGCCATAGATCGAACCGTTCAGGTAGATGTTCTCGCGGCCTGTCAGGTCAGGTTGGAAGCCCGCCCCCAACTCGAGTAGCGAGGAGAGCCGTCCGCGCACCGCCATGCTCCCCCCGGTCGGCTCGAGAATGCCGGTAATTAGCTTGAGCAGGGTGCTCTTGCCGGAACCATTGGGGCCAATCACGCCAAGGCAATCACCGGGTAGGAGGCTGAATGAAATATCTTGCAGCGGCCAAAATTCGTCTGCCGGCGAGCGCCGGCGGCGAAAGAACTGGATGAAGGTTTCTTGAAAGGAGCGGCGGCGGTCTCGCTGTCGGAGGAAGCGGCGCGAAACATTGTGCAACTCGACGAGCGGAGCGCCGGGCTGGGTCGTATAGTGGCGCTCGACGCTCATACTTCTTCCCCAAAGCGGCTGCTGTAGCGGATAAAGAACCAGTAGCCGGCTGCCAACACCGCCAGCGCCGTGATCGCCGTGCGCAGAAAAAAGTCCAGGTCGGTCCGATAACCGTAGTAGAGCATGTCGCGGTACATATTGATCAAGGAGGCCATCGGGTTGAGGATGTACAGAATGCGATGCACATTCAAGTTCATGCCCCAAAGCTCGTAATACGGGGGCAATTGGCTGATGGAATAGAAAATGGGCGTGAGGAAGAACCAAGCCAGCATCACAATTTCCATGATCATGGCAGTATCGCGATAGAAGACATGCAACGTGCTCAGCATCAAGACCATGCCCAATGTGAAACACGTCTGCACTACGATGATCACCGGCAGCAGCCACAGCCACGGGCTAAGGTGCGAGCGAAAAATCAGCAGCACGGCAAACAGCACAATAAACGCCAACAAAAAGTTGACCAACTGCGACAGAACCGCGGCAATAGGCAGCGCCTCGCGCGGAAAGTAGACCTTTTTGATGAGGTTGCCGTTGCTCACGACGCTGTTCATGCCGCTGTTAACGGAGGCCGAGAAGAAGTTCCACGGCAACAAGCCACAGAGCAGAAAGAGCGGATATTTCTCGATCTGGTTATTGGGCCACAGCACGCCAAATACCAGCGTAAAGACCATCATCATGCCCAGCGGGTTGAGCAAGCTCCACACAAAGCCCAACGCGCTGCTTTTGTAGCGCGTCTTTAGTTCGCTCACCACCAGGTTGCGCACCAGGCCGCGGTAGCGCGCCAAGTCGCGCAGACGCCGCACCATGTACGGCGGCAGGCGGCGTCCAGGCGAAGAGGCGGAAGACAGTTGAGTGGTCACAGGTCACAAGCCAAAGATAAACCGCACAGACGCAAAAGACGTAAAGAGCGCAAAGCACGCAAACGATGCAAGCCGCCAACCATCAAGACTGGATGCCAGGCAAGAACAGCCATTCGCTGCCCACAAAGAACGACAGCGACAGCTTGTTATTTCGAGCGTCGCTGTCAGCCCCTGCCGGCAGCGGTTCGACGGTCACATAGATCGTGTGCGTGCCCAGCGGCGCATCTTGCCAAACGACGGACGCCTGCATATTGGCGCCGCAGCCTGCCAGTGAGACCGTTTGGTCGGCGCCGATCTGGACACCGCCCTTCGTCGGGTCGCCGTTATAGAAGCGCACAATCGCCGACTGTGCGCCGGAATTGTTGCCGCTGTTGGCGATGACCGCACGTAGCGTCGCCGTTGTGGTGATGCCCCCCGTCGGCACGGGCAGCGGCTGCGCCACCACGCGCACCGGGTAGAAGTTAGCCTGCTTAGAAAGCGTGGACGCATAGTCTGCGAAGTTTCGCCCCATGGGCGAGAGCGCCAGGCCGCCGTTGACCTTCTCGAACAAATAGCCGTTATAGCCCTCGTCCTTTACGCTGTACCACGAGAGGCGCTGAATCAGGCGATAGCCGTCATGCGGGTCGCCCAGCTTGGGGTCGATGGCTTCGTTGAGCACATAGTCGAACGTCCTCGTCATAAAGCGATTGACGCGGTCGGTGGGGAAGTCGTCCGGCGGGGCGAAGATATTGGGCATGAGCACGCCATATTCCGACAGATAGACGGGTACGCCGCCATAGCCGTTGTTCGCCAACCATTGGCGAAAGCGCAGAATCTGCTGCTTGAACAACTCGAAGCTGTCGTTTTCGCTGATTTTTACGCGCAGCCCCTCTTTGGCGTCAATGCCGGGCGGGATGCCGGCGCCCCAGCACTCATACTCGTTGAAATAGTCGCAGCTGGCCTCGTTGAGGATGAAGTTATGCAGCGCCCAAATGTCCACCGGCATCGGCGCGCCATAGCGGCTGCGATAGGCGGCCAATACACGATCCAGGTATTCCAGCCGAATATTTGTGGCCTGCACAATCGACCCGGCGATGATCTTGGCGGTAGGGTCCTGGGCCTTGATCAATGCATAGAGGTCATGATAGGCGATGGCATAGACTTCCGGCTCGATGTCGTCTTGCAGCAGACGCCGGTCCGGCTCATTGCCGATGAACCACTCTGCGCCCGGGTTGACGGCAATCACGTCCAGGAGTTGTTGTTCTGTGGTGGGCGCGTGGTTCGAGAAGATCGAATAGCGATATGGTTTAGGGCCGTTGTTGGTCTGCACCAGGCGCACCATGGGCATATAATGCACACCGCGCGGCTTGACTGCATCCAGCGTCGCGCCGTAGTCGACATACCAGCCCAGGCGCAGGGCAGAGGTCTCGACGCCCTGAATGTCGCCGTTGACGCCCAGCCGGCACAACGCAGCCGATTCGACGCTGATGTTCGGCAAGTAGAGCGTTACCGCGGCGGGCAAAGCTTCTTGGGCGGGCGAGGCCTCGTCGGCGGGTGCAGACTGGGCATAGAGCGGGCCGGCGCCCAAGAATAGCGCCGCCACAGCCGCCAAGACAGGCATCAAGATCGAGGCGAAGGCAGCAGCAAAAGGCGAGGCATCAACGCGTCGCAGCATAAGGAACTCCCGGCGTAGGCTATGCCGGCCGCACTCACATACACGCGGCCGGTTGTGGGCAGCAGAATAAACCACGGTCACTGGACTATTTCGATGATTCTCGGCTGTCCGCCGATTGTGATCTTCACATCGCCGTCGCTATCGCTGACGGTTTCCAACAGCTTACCATAGATATCGTAAACCTTGGCAGTGGCGCCGGGCAAACGCAGACTTTCCCAACTGTCGGCGACCTCCGGCGTACCGTCTTTGTTCAGGTCCAGGCCCATACTAGCCGGGTTGAGCCAGGCAATATAGAAAGTGTGGCCACGCGTGGGGTGATAGAACTCATACGCGTCCATTTCCGGGGCCTTCAGTTCGCTGGACGGCAGGCTGCGCTTGAACTGCGCGTCAGCCAGCCACGCTTCGGCAACTTGATAGGCGGTAAAGGCCGGCTTGCGCACCGGCGGCGTGTCACTGCTTATCAGGCCATTGGCGTAGGGGTAATCGCCCGAGTCTGCCAAAGCAAAATAGATCATATTGCGCACACCGGCGGCCTTGCTCTCGGTCAATAGCTCGGTCACATAGCGCGCCTGATACTCCGGCGTACTCGGCTGGAAGGGGGCGTTGTCGCTGTGCCAGCCGGACTCGGTGACCATCATCGGCTTGTTCAGCTTATAGGGCTCCGCCAGCAGGTTACGCACATAGGCGACCTTTTCCAGCAAACCCGGGCCGTAACAGCTATTGGCGGCAACGCACGTCGGGTCGATTGCCTTGATCCAATCGGGGCCAAAGAGAGGGTAGGCGTGGATGTTCATGACATCGAAGTACGCACCGCCCCCGGCCTTGAGCACGTCGTCCAGGAAACTCCTGATAAAGTTGCCGCCTTTGTCATAGAAATTGTCGTAGGCGAGGCCGCCCAAGAGGACGCTCGCAGCCGGATTAGCCGCCTTGACGGCAGGATAGACCGCAGCCAACATCTGCGCATATTGGGCGCCATATTCGCCCCAGCCTTCGTAGTCAATGATATTGACGCTAGAGTCAGGCTCGTTGTAGATCTCCCAATAAGTCACGACCGGCGAGCTGGGCGCGTCGCTGATACCGTCGCCGTCATAACGCTCCACCACCGCCGCCACGAACTCGGCGAACTCGGCGAGAGAAGTTTTGTCGATGCGCGATTCGGGGAAAGTGGCGGCCCAGTCCGGCGCGGTGCGCAGCGTGACGATCATGGCTTTGCAGTCCTCGGTCGCGGCGTTGACAGCCTGGTCCGCAGCCGTCCATCTGAACTGGGCAGGCGCGCGGTTGGTCGGCTCCACGTCACTCCACGCAATCGGCACGCGCACCCAGTCGGCGCCGCTGTCCACACGGGCGGAGTAGTACGGGCTGCTGGAGCCTGTCGCACCATACATCTGTACGCCAAAGATACTGGGCGCAGCATTATAGGAGCAAGTGGCGCCTGCGCGCCTGTTCACGGCAGGCAGATAGACCTTGTGGCCCGCGGCAGCGGGGGCGTCATCGGCCTGCGCTTCAACCTGCGCGGGCCGATAGACGCTCGACGCGGCGATGCTCGGCTGCGCGGCAGGCTCGGCGCCTGCGGCAAGCACCACGGCTGCACGCGGGCCGGAGATGAACAGCCACGCGGCGATGGCAAGGGACGGCACCACTCGGCGCACAAGTCCCGCGGCAAATCGATGCCGAGAGCCAGCAGGGCGTGATACAATTTTCTTCAACATGAACATTTATTCTCCAACGTGGTAAACGGACGGCAAATGGAGCGAATAGAAATAGGGCGGGCGCAGCTCCGAAACGATACCGCTGCCATTTTCGGCAAACCAGATGTGATCGTCGGGGCCAATCGCGATCCCTGCAGGTCGGCTGCCCGCGGGCTGGCCTAGCTCAAGCCTGGCGAGCAATTCGCCGTTGGCACGGAAGGTATAGCGCGCCAACGTGTCTGCTAGCTGCTGAGTGAACCAAACTTGTACATTAGGCCCGTCTTCCTGCACAAAAATGCCTTTAGGGCCGCTGTCAGGCGTAATGGTGGAAAACCACGTCCAGTTCGTAAGCGTGCCGGTGGTCAGCCGCCCAATGGCGCCGGAACCAAAGGCCGTGATCCAGACATTGCCGGACTGGTCCACCGCAATCGAGGCGGGCAACCTGCCGCCGCCCGTGGCTGGTTCCGTGGCGGTCGCCGGTGTATAGGTCACCGCGCGGCCAAAGCGGCCGCGGTCGACGTCAAATTGCAGGACGGTATGATAGCCGGGCATGGTCAGCCAGATTTTAACGCTGCTCTGCACCGCCACGTCCGCCGCCACCGCCGCGGAGATCTCCGGCTGAATGTCGGGCAGCAGATCGGCGAACGAGTATTCGTCGAAAGTTTCGCCGACGGGGTCGAAGCGGCCCAGCTTCTTGGCGTTTTCCTCTACGAACCAGACGATGCCGTCCGGCGCCACGGCGATGCCGCTCGGCTTGCTGTTGGCGGTGGGGATGGGGTATTCCTGTGTAGGCCCTGTGATGGTCAGCGTGCCGGTGATGTTGTCGATGCGCCCGATGCGATTGGCCCCGCGCTCGGTAAACCACAGCGTATTATCGGCAACGGCAACATCGTATGGTTTGCTGCCCGCGGCGAGCCGCAGGTAATCGATCGTGTACGCGAGGATGGGCGCGTCCGGGTTGGAGCGCAGCGTGATCAGGCCCAGGGCGTCAGCCGCGGGCGTGGTGAACCAGGTCTTGCCCGACGCTTGCGGCGCCAGATTAGACGGGTTGCTGGGAACAAAATACTCCACTTTGAGGCCGGTCGCCACCGCGTTGTTTTCAAGCGTTTCGGCCAACAAAGGCCGCGCTCCCACCGCCCAGCATGCGCCGATCAGCAGGGCAGTCAGCACAAATGCCGCCAGCCCTTGCTTCACCCGGCGCAGGGTCGATCCTCTTGCCGCCAATTTGTTCATGGCTTTCCCTCCATATCAGGTTCTACCCTGTCAGATTCTACCGCATCACGTTCGACGGTTTCAGACTCGACGGTGTCAGATCCGACAGCACCGGGATCGATGGCATCCAGTATTGCTGCGCCGGCAGATAAACGCTGCGCATAGCCGCGGCGGTCCCTCTTGTCGACTTGATCGATCAAGCGCGTATACGTGTCGACAATCACCTGGCCCGCCTGCTGCCAGTCGAAGTAGCGCACCGCGCGCCGGCGCAAACGACGCCCCTTCTCGACATACGCGGCGGGCGCATCCGCCGCGGGGAAAAGGGCGGCGCAGAG
>JBBSBO010000093.1:0-7539 GCA_038251215.1 Caldilineales bacterium | reverse complement strand
GCCAGCCGGTATCGCGTACGGCGTCCGGGTTGGCGGCTTGCAAGGTTTCCACGTCCACGCCGGTCTTGATGGCGACCGTATCCCAGTTGTCGCCCTCTTGCACCGTATAGAGATAGCCGCCGTCCGGCGTCGTGTCGGTTTCTTGGCTGAGTACAGGCGCGGTCATAGCGATGAGCAGGCCGGCGACCAAGACCACGGTCATCGCTGCGGCGGCGATCAACGTCAGCAGGCGGCGGTGAATTGCCTTGAATCTTGTGTTCATTGTGAACTCCCTTGAATACAGCGAATTGTCGAAGCTACTGGTAGGTGATCTCGTTCAGGCCGCGCAGCACCTGAACCCAGCTCTGTCCTGGTTTCAGCTTAACGATGGCCTCGCCCGGGCCTAACCAGCGCGGCGGCGTTTCCGGGTCGGCGCGCCAGGTTCCCTCATACACTTGACCGTCGCGAAAGATGCGAAAATCGCCGAAGCCATACAGCGCGATATCCACGCCTTTTGTGCCCAGGCTGTCTTCCACCATGTCGGTCAGCGTGTGCTCAGCGGTCAGGGCGATCACGTTTTGGGCGACGATGGGCCGGCCCGTAGCCGGGTCGAACTGCTGCTCGCCGGCCTGGAAGCGGAGATAGCCGTTGAGGCTGGGGTCGTAGCGCCATTCGACATTGTTACCGCCCGGATACGTGATTTGGATATCCGTGGCTGTACCTGCGGCGCTGCCGGGCGGCTGATCGCTGAACTCAAAGCCGGGCCGGCTCCAGTCTTTGATCAGGCCCTTATCCGCCAGCCAACGGCGCACGCCGGCGGTGCTGGACTGCATACGCGTGCGGTAGTCCGTGCCGATGCTCTGGAAGTAGCGGGTCTGCGAGGGGTCGTCGATGTCGGCGTCCAGATAGGGGAAGCCGACTTCGTTCTTGAGCAGATAGCGCACTTCATCGCTGCCGCCGGACGCAGCCAGCACGCCGTCGTACATGTAGGTCATCCACACATTGGGCATGCGCGCCGAGCGCACGGGGCCGACGCGCTCCGCCTCGCGGCTTTGGAACATGGCGGCGAGGCGCGTGATGGAGAAGCCGTCCACGATGTATTCATAGACGAGATCGGCTTGACTCAGCCCGTAGTGCGCGGCACGTCCCGCCGGGTCGTTGTTGACCACGATAAAGATGGGCCGGTGTTTGAGGTTCTCCGGGTTATCCGCCGGCAAGCCGGTAAAGCGCGAGATGCCGTCCGGCGCAGGTGCCTCGGTGGGCGTTGGAATATCGGCGACGGGGGTGGCGGTGGGGAGTTGCACGGGCGTAGGCGTGGGGGTGTCTACCGCTGCCGCCACCGGCGCCGGCGTCTTGGTGGGCGTAGCCGTGGGGAGCGGCGCCGCTCGAGTGCAACCACTCAAAACCAGTGCGGCGACGAGCACAAAGCAACCACGCATCAGGGAGGAACGGGACATAAAAAAGCCAACCTGCCTTGTATGATGACCTGGCGAATTTGAAAGAAACGCTGTCTCTTTGGACAGCCGGTAGTATACCACAAGGCCGATGCAAACTACACTACCGCGCGCCGATTTTGCCGCGCCGCCGCGTTCTATCCATCTGTCATCCAGGTAGAGTGAGCGGCTACTTTGACAGTTGGATAGGGGGCGACCATAATGCTGACCAGAGAGCTTTTTCGATGCCTCATCAGCCCACTACAGGAGCATGACAATGGCCGCACGCGGGCAATTCACCTACAATGAAATCAAAAGCCAGCCGGATACGTGGCGCGCGGTGCTGGACGGGCTGGCGGGCGACGCCGAGCGCGTGCAGCAGGCTTGGCGCGAGGTAAGCCCCCGGCAGGTCCTCTTCACCGGCTGCGGCTCTACATATTATCTAGCGCAGAGCGCCGCCGCGCTGTTGCAGGGCATGACGGGCGTGCCGGCGCGCGGCGTGCCCGCCTCGGAGATTGCGCTGCAAACGCCGCAGACTCTCGCCCGCGCCGAGGAGACGCTGCTGATTGCCGTCTCGCGCTCGGGCACGACGACCGAAACCGCGGCTGCGTTGAGCAAGTTTCGCCAGGCGGGCGGGCGCGCCATCTGGGGCATCACCTGCTATCCGCACACGCCTGTGGGCGAGGAGACGGACCTGGTCCTTTTGGCCGAAGCCGCGCAGGAAGAGAGCGTGGCGCAAACACGCTCGTTCAGTTCCATGCTACTATTGACGCAGGCTGTGGCGGCGCTGGCGGGCGGCGTTGACCTGATGCCGCTGCAACGCTTGCCGGGTGCAGCCGCCGCGCTTTTGGCCGAGACCGAAGAGATGGCTGCAGCCGTCGCTACGCGGGCGGACCTAAGCCGTGTCTTTTTCCTGGGCGGGGGGCCGCTGTATGGCATCGCCTGCGAGGGCATGCTCAAGATGAAAGAGATGTCCATCACCCAGAGCGAGGCCTATCACTTCATGGAGTTCCGCCATGGCCCCAAGGCGATGGTGGACAGCCAGGCGCTGGTCGTTGGCCTGCTGGCCGAGCGAGCGCTGGCGCAACATGCCGCCGTGCTGCACGAGATGGCGGAGATGGGCGGCGCAGTCGTGGCGCTCTCGCCGCTGGGGTCGCATCCGCTGCCGGGCCAAGTCGTGAGCCTGCCCGAAGGCCTGCCCGACTGGGCCAGAACCGTCGCCTATTTGCCTACATTGCAGCTCATGGCCTATCACCGGTCCATGAGCAAGGGGCTGAACCCGGATCTGCCGCGCAACTTGACGGCTGTAGTTTATCTGAACAGGGATAGCCTGAAACCAGCCTAGTTCGCACGGCCGTTTGCGCGCATTGTTTGAGCGTATTGAATGACGCTTGCCCATCTTCCCGAGAGCCGTGCAGCTTTCTGGAAGTTTGACCAACTATCATCGCGAAAACCATAGGTATTCATCAGTAGGAGGAAGGCAAAACGTGGCAAATCTACCCAAATTAGTCAGCCAGGCGTGGGACGAGCGTGAAGGCCCCTGTGTATTCAGCACCGTCGACACGAACAGCACGCCCAACGCCATTTATGTGACCTCTGTGAGCAAATATCGCGAGGATATGCTGCTCATCGCCAATAATTTCTTCAACAAGACGCAGGCCAATATTCTTACGGGCAGCAGGGGATCGCTCCTCTTCATCACCAAAGAAGGCAAATCCTACCAGGTGAAGGGCGCGCTGGAATATTATAGCGACGGCGAGTTATTCGACGATATGAAGAAGTGGAACCTCACGGTGCTGCCGGGGCATGGCGTCGCCGCGCTGAAGGTGGAACACGTCTTCTGCGGCGCGGAGAGAATTCTGTAGCGCAGGCGGTTTCGTTTCGCGCGAAACATTCAGGACAAGCTGAAGGTACGCCATGGGTCTGCCAATCTGCCAGGAAGCCGCCGGCTTCCTGGCAGAACCTGAAAACGTGAAGTTCGTAAGTTCTCTACAAGGAAAGAACAGCATCATGCGTCTATGTTTTCCGATTGAAGCGGACAACGGGGCCAACAGCCTCGTCTTTGGGCATTTTGGCTCCGCCCCGCATTTTCTGCTGCTGGACACCGAGCAGAACACGACTGCCCTGGTTGACAACGGCAACGCCGACCACGAGCATGGGAAGTGCAACCCGATCCAAGCGCTGCAAGGCCAGGCGGTCGACGCGGTGATCGTGGGCGGCATCGGGCCGGGGGCCGTCACGCGGCTCGCCGAGCTGGGCATCCACGTGTTTCGCGCTGTGCCCTCCACGGTGCAAGCCAATGCGGCGCTGTGGCAGCAGGGCGCGCTGCCCGAGTTGACGCTGGACGAAGCGTGCCAACACCATGGCGGGCACGGGCACGCACACGCCTAACGCCTGAGCCTCTCTAGGGCATCTATCTCTAGGGCATCTAGTTGAGCGGGATGGGGTCGCCCAGCACAGGCGGCGGCGCGCGGCGCACGACGTCGAGCAAAGCGACGAACAGAGCGGGCACTTCGCGCGAGCGCGACCACGCGATCGAGCGCGGGCCATACAGTTGGCGGTCGGCGGCCACGCCGGCAACTTCCATGCCGAGGGCCGAACAGAGGAACATCGCCCGCGGCAGGTGAAACGCCTGCGTGACGAGAATGGCATCCTCCACCTGGAAGATGTTCGCCGCCCGATAGCATGAGTCATAGGTGCGCCGCCCGCCATAGTCCGGTTGGATCGCTTGCGGGTCAACGCCGTGGACTATTGCATAGGCCATCATGTCGCCCGGCTCGTTGTATTCCGGCACGCTGTTATCGCCGCTCAGCAGCAGCTTGTCCACCTTGCCCGCCTGATACAACTCAATGGCTGTATCCACGCGGTCGCGCACCATCGCGCTCAACCTGCCTTCGCCATAGACGCGCGCGCCAAAGACAATCGCCACGCGCTGCCGGGGGACGCTCTCCGTGGTATAAATTTGGGACGCATAGCGCCAGTTGACCCAACGCTGCCACACAAAGGGAAAGCTGACCGCCGCGGCCATGACCAAGACGGCAAGCCCCAGCCATACGACCAGCTTGCGCCGGTTGACTTGCCGGACTATTTCGCTGCCGGCTGGTTGTAGTCCGCCTGTGCTCATAGAGCCGAATCTCCGCACTTCAGGGGTGAGCCGCGTTGGGTCAGTGCGAGGAATGTCTCGCCTGTCCTAGAATACGACGGGCGAGGCGATCCGGTTCCCCTACAGAGAGCAGGTTCGCGCGCCGTATTCGTCCGTTTGCTCGCGTGCGCGGGCAACTTGACAGTGTTTGGGCCGTCTCTGATACTATACGCGTGATGGACAACGAACTGTGGGGGCGCACGCCGCAAGGCGAAGGGGCGCAGCGCGCGGAGGCCGCTTCGAGCAATGTCGCTGCGCACGACGCCGCGCGCCCAATCAGCACCGCGTCGCAGGAGTGGCCCGGCCTCGAGATTGACGGCGAGGCGACGCTCGTGCCGCTCGCGTCGACGGCGGCGGAGTTGCACGTGCCGTCCGCGCCGCCCATGCCGCACATGCCGGCGGATCAAGTGGACGATATCGTCGTCTTGCTGCTGCCCAAGCGTGCGTTGGCTCCTGCGCTTGGCGAGGTGGAAAGCCTGACCGCCGGCATCTTGAACAACGGCGACAGAAGCTCCGTCTTCACCGTGCAGGTCGAGGGCAATGTCGACCCGGCCTGGTTTCCCGACTTGCCGCTACAACTGTCGCTGCACCCCGGCGAGCGCAAGACGCTCACCTTTCAGGTCAACCCGCCGCGCCTGCCTACGGCGCGTGCCGGCGACCATGCCTGCGCCGTGGTGGTGCATGCCGCCGGCTACCCGGGCCACAGCAGCCGCGCCGGCTTCGTGGTGAGCGTGCCGCCCTATGCCGCGTTTCGTCTGGGCGCGTTGCAGCCGGAGCATCTGACCACATCGTGGTGGGAACGCTCCGCCACGGCTACGCTGTCGTTGACCAATCTCAGCAACTTCAGCGCCGGCTTTCAACTGGCGGGCGCGGACCGCCAACGCCTGTGCGCCTTTGAGTTTGAGACGCCCGATGACCTCTATCCGCAGGTCGGGCGCGCCTCGCTGCAGCTGGAGCCGGGCGAATCGGCCTTGCTGCGCGTCACGGTGATGCCCCGGCGGCTGCCCTTTGCCAGCCTCTTTGCGCAGCCTGCGCTCTATCGCGTGGGCGCGCGCCTGGTTGAGGGCGCGGGCGCGTCTGCCGATGAGGCCGTCGGGGGCGGCGCGCGCCAGATCGCGCAGGGCCGCATCTCCGCCTCCGCTCTATTGGGGCCGTGGCAAATGGCAGGGGCCGCCGGGCTGGCGGTGATGGCGCTGATCGGCGTCGGCCTGGCGGGGCTGCTGCTCTTGCTGGCGCTGCGCGTGGGCGCCGGGCGAGCGCCTGTCGCCGCCGTGGCGGAGGAGCCGCCGGTCGTCACGCTGCTGCTGAACATCGACGAGCCGCTGCCCACGCGCGCAGCCCCAAACTCGGCCTCCATCGCGGGCCAGGCTGCGGGTCAAGCCGCGGCGGGGGCCGCGCTGCCTGGGCCTCTCGTCATTGCCGGCGGCGACGCGCAGGGGCTGCCCGTCATCCAGCCGGACCAGATCACCGCGCCCGGACAGCCGGCTGCCGCCGCCCCTGTCCAGCCTCGCGCTGCGCCGGCGCCGTCGACGGTGAACCCTGGCGCGAGCGGCATGACTTATGCGCAGATGTTCCAGGAGGTCGCCCTTCGCTATGATCTGGACTGGCGACAGCTGGCCGCGCAGGGCTATGTGGAGAGCGGCTTTGACGCGCTGGCGATGGGCAGCCAAGGCTCGCTGGGGCTGATGCAGATCCATCCGGCGACGTGGCAAGAATGGGCGCCCGCCGTGGGCGCCGGCGACCCGTTCGACAGCTACAGCAGCGTGCTCGTGGCCGCGGTCTATCTGGATTACTTGCGTGCCACGTTGGGCAAACAGGGCTATCCGCAGGCGGAGTGGATGCTGGCGGCCTATAATTGGGGGCCGGACAAGGTGCTGGCTCTGCTGGCGAGCGGCGGCGCGTGGGATGATCTCCCCGCCGAGGTGCGCGACTACGCCGCCGACGTGCTGCGCATTGCCCAGAGCATTCCTGCCAACTAACCTGCGCCGGCAAGGCGCGCCACCAAAGGGAGACAGCATGGCGACCGAACGGCCTGATCTGGCGGGGGTATCCGCCGCAGTCCTTGCCTATATCGAAGAGTTGGAAGAAGAACTGGAGCAGGCTAAGCAGCGCCGCTCCTTTCCACGCGAGTCCGCGGCGGAACCGGCCGACGTCGAGCCAAGCGAGCCGCCCACGACCGTCAACGTCATCACCCTCACGCAGCAGGGTTTGGTGAAACGCACGCCGCGCCACTTCTATGCACGCCAACGCCGCGGCGGCATGGGCGTCTTTGGCCTGGACGCGCGCGAAGAGGACCCGCCCGCCTCCTTGCTGCCGGCGGATGAGGCGGCCTCCGTCACCTTTGTCACCAACCAGGGGCGCGCCTTCCGCCTGCCGGTGAACGAATTGCCGGAGGCCGCGCCGGCGGGCCGCGGCGAGCTAATCGGGCCGCGCCTGGCGCTGCGCGACGGCGAGGCGATTGCCCTGGCCTTCGCCGATGCGCCCGCTGCGGGGCGCAATGCCTACCTGGCGGTGGTGACGCAGCGCGGGCAGGTGCGCCGCATCGGCAGCCAATACCTGGGCCGCAACCTACAGCCGGGAGCCGCGCTCTTCAACGTCAGCGAAGGCGGCCCGCCGGCGGCGGCGTGCTGGACGTCGGGCGGGGATGACCTGTTTATCGTGACGCAGCGCGGGCAGGCTATTCGCTTCGCCGAGCGCCTGGCGCCTGTGCGCGGCTGCCTGGGCATGCGCATTGACCCGGCGGACGTGGCTGTGGGCATCGCCGCGGCGCAGGCCTTCGGTGGCGTCTTTTTGCTGGGCAGCGACGGCAAAGGGGCCATTCGCCTCTTCAGCGGCTTTGCCGCCAACAAAGCGCCGGGAGCGAGCGGCAAGGTCGCCATGAAGGCCGAGCAGATCGTGGGCGCAGCCGCGGTGGACGAGCAAGACGACATCCTCATCATCTCGCGGCTGGGTAAGGTGATCCGCTTCCGCGCGGGCGAAGTGCCG
>JBBSBO010000092.1:0-7600 GCA_038251215.1 Caldilineales bacterium | reverse complement strand
TGCTTCCACAGTTTGACCCACGAGTGCGGATGGTTGCGCAACTCCGGGACCTGCGCCAGCGGCGTGCCGTCCGCCTTGACGGGCAGCATGGTGCAGGCGGTGAAGTCGATGCCGATGCCGATCACGTCCGCCGGGTCGATGCCGCTTTGCTGCAGGACGGCGGGCACCGTGCGCTTCACGGTCTCCACATAGTCGTTGGGGTCTTGCAAGGCCCAGTCCGGTTCCAGGCGGATGTCGGTCCCCGGCAGGCGTTCGTCGATCACACCGTTGGCATAGGGGTAGACGGCGGTGGCGATTTCGCGCCCGTCCGCCACATCCACGAGCAGCGCGCGGCCGGACTCGGTGCCGAAGTCAATTCCGATTGCATATTTGGCGCACATGGGCGTTGTGCCTCCCTGTTCAATGGGTACAGGGCCGGCTCGCAGCGTGCGCGGCCAGCCCTGGTTGTCGAAGCGATGGCGGCCTAGCTGTGGCGATAGACGTCCCAGCCCTTGTACTTGGTGAGCGCCTCGAACACCCCCGCCGCCGTCTTGGACGGGTTGACAGTGACGTGATGCTCAAAGCCGTTGTCGCAGATGAACTGCAAGAGGTCCTGAAACTGCGGCAGATGCACCACGCCATAGCCGCCGAAGGTGAGCAGCGTGTCGTCGGTTAACGAGCCTTCGCCCACATACGCGCGCATCATGCCGTCGAGGTCGTCGGTGCTGACGCGCAGATAGGTGAAGTCGTTGGGCTTGATGCGCCCGTAGATCGTGCCGTAGGTGTTCTCCACGCCCACCGTGCCGGCGATGATCTCCTGATAGTACATGTTCGGATTGTCCGCGCCCTGGCTCTTGAAGATGTCCTTGGGCAGGTTGCTGCAATGGAAGATGACGGCCTTGTCCGGGTCCTCGCCATAGTTGTTGTTCCAGTCCACCAGGGCGCTGGGCAGTTGGCTGGCCTGGGCCAAGATATACATCGCCAGCGCGCCCATCACGTCCACCTCGCAGGCGCTGGGCACGAGCGAGTTGCTCATCATGCTCATCACTGTGCAGGGCACAATGCCGAAGAACTCTTCCATCGCCGTCCAGCACTGAATGGCGGAGGCTTGCAGCGCCTTGTCCGCCATCCACCGGTCGACCACCGCGCCGAACTTCGCCATCTTGAGCAGCGCTTCCTCGGGCACGTTGGCGGTGGTGACGTAATTCTTGATGTCGGCGAGCTTGGCCACAGCCGCGGCGTCGCTGTCGCCCATGGCGTTGACCCAGCCGAACAGCTCGTACAGGTCCAGCGTTTCAATCGAAATGCCGTTCTGCTCCAGCAGCTTCTCGCTGTAGCGCACGGTGTTGAAGTTCGTGGGCCGCGCGCCCAGCGAGCCAATGCGCAGATTGCGCATGCTGCTGGTGACGCGACAGGTCACGGCGAAGTTGGCGAGGTCCTGCATGAAGCTGGGACTCGTCGGAGCGACGGTGTGCAGTTGCGTCAGGGTGTAGGGGATGTTGTACTGGCGCAGGTTGTTGCAGGCCGACATCTTGCCGCAGAAGCTGTCGCGGCGGTCGGCAATCGTCATGCTGTCCACCACATCGGGATAGGCCTGGATCATCACCGGCACGTCGAGGCCGGACCAGCGCAGGCTGTTGGCGATGGCACGCTCGTCGCCGAAGTTGGGCAGCGTCACCACCACACCGTCGATCTCCTTGCGGTGCGCGTCAAACAGCTCGGCGCACTTGCGCGCGTCTTCGATGCTTTCCACGCTGCCGTAGATTGTGTCTTGCGGCGACAGGGCGATCACCTTGAAGCCGGCATCTTCCAGCACGCCGATCATTTCGGCGCGCCCGCTCTCACACAGATGGCTGGGGAAAAAGCCGCGATTGCCTACAATCAGGCCGAGGGTGACGGGTTTCATATTCAGTTCTCCTTACCAAAGGCGGAATAGTGATGATAGGGCTTAAGCAGGCGATTTGCTGATCTTCCGGAAAGCCGGGGGCTATCCGAAAGCTGCTATAGATGGTCGTCTTAGTGATGCGTCTCAGTGATGGGTAAGCGGCCCGAGCAGCGAAGCCTGTGCGATCACGTCGGGGCGCTTAGAATTCTAGTCTGATTGGCGGAAAAGTACAACAAATTTGCGACATGTTCCGACGCTGCGTAAAGCTGCGCCCGCGCCGAGCAGGCGTCTGTCCAGGCTGCGCTCGCGCCTAGCGGGCGTAAGTCCAACCTGCCACCCGTTGGATCAGCTCGTCGGCCTCCTCCTGCGAGGCGGTCGCCGTATGCAGCATCAGCCCCTTGGGCGACAGCTCGGCGAGCAGCGTCCCCACATGCTCCGGCTCCGTCTGCAAGTGCAGGCCGCGGCCCGCCGCCTGGATGCGTTTGAGCAGCGGGATCCAATGCGGCATGGGCGGCGCGCCCGCGCCCGGCACCCACTGGATAGCGCGAATCTGCGGGATCGACAGCAGCAAGTCCACATGCGGGATACAGTGCGGCCCGTCCAGATGATAGATTGTGCGGTCCAGCCATTCAGCCTGGCGCGCCAGCTCGTGCAGGAAGTGACGTTCAAACATCTGTGGCGAGATCAGCGCGATGAAGTCACACTGGATCACGTTGCAGCGTCCGCTCCCCCAGGTCGGCAGCCAGCCGGACGACGAACCGAAGCGCTCCCACTCGACCACGGGAAAGAGCTTTTCGTAGACGTCGATTACGATCGGCTCCAGCTCAGCCATGACCGCAGCCACATGCTCGGGCCGGTCCACCAGATCGAAGCAGAGCGGCTGGCGCCCGCGCAGGGCGGACAACGCGTCGCCGCCCGAGTGAATATCCGGGAAGCCGGTGATCCAGCGCCCGCGCCCGGCCTCTTGCCCGCGCCGCACCAGTTCCGCCTGCATGCGCCACCACGGGTTCTGGGCGTCCAGGGCAAAGTGCGGACGCGCGGCATAGTCCTCGATGATCGGGTCCGCCCAACTTGTATCCTCGGCGAAGTGCAGCGGCGCGCCCAGGAAAGCGGCGAAGATGTCGGGTCCGAGGTTGGGATTGAAGAGCGGGAAGGCCTCGCCGCCGTAATAGGTGCAGCGCATGCGCTCCGCCTGGCTCTCCACCACATAGTCCAGGTCCGTCCAACGCGCCTCGATCTCCGCCGGCGCGGGGATGGGCCGCGGCGTAACATCGTCGCGCGGGGCCGTCACCTGGATACAGGCGCGGTCGAGGATGTCGCACTCCCACCAGGCCAGCAGCCGCTGTTGCGCCGCCTCCCAGTCGTCTTTGTAGAGCATGGGGCAAGTCCTCTATCCCTCATGTCACGCAGGCGGCAAGAAGAAGGCGCCGCGTCAAGAAGACACGGCGCCCTATGCATTACATGCCGGGGTACGGCTGGCTGTGCGCCACGCGCACCATCGCCTGCACGTTTTCCAGCGGCGAGTAGCGCGGCACAATACAGCCGGAACCAAGCAGGAAGCCGCCGCCGTAGCCCGCATCGTCGATGCAGCGCTGCGCCGACGCAGCCACGGTTTCGGGCGTGCCTTGCAGCAGTTCGGTCACGGTGTGGACGTTGCCCACCACCGCCACGCGGTCGCCGATCAGCCGCTTCGCCACCGCCATGTCCACGGCGTTGTCGATCTCCACCATGTCGGCCCCCGTGTCGGCATACAGGTGCAGCACCTTCGTGCTGTCCCCGCAGATGTGCAGCAGCTTGCGCGTCACGCCATACTCCGCCCAGGCGTCGAAGACGCGCTTCTGATAGGGCCAGGCAAAACGCTCGTAGGTGCGCGGCGAGATCACGTTACACGAAGCCAGCGAGTCGCCGTTGTGCAGAATGTCTGCGCCCGCGTCCCAGCACGCCTTGCCGAAGCGGATCAGCGCCTCGGTGGTCAGCTCCAACGCGTGCAGCACGGCCTTCTCGTGGGACCCCTCCATACCCATCTCGACCAGCGCGATCTCCATCAGCCATTCCTGCGTGCCGATCAGATACGACGCCAGCGCGAAGGGGCCGGTCCCCGGCGAGCGCACCGCCACCTCGTCGCCCACGGCCTGCTTCGCCAGGCGAATGGCTTCGAGCATAACCGGCATGCGCCCGTCCGTCTGCGGGTCGGGGACTTCCAGATCGAAAACTTCGTTCATGTCCGCCAGAGGCGGCTTTTGCAGCGAGGGGATCTCGCTCTCGTCGCGCGAGGTCACGCAGCCGAAGCCTTCGGCGATGTAGTAGTTGTCCGCGCCGATGGCGATTACGTCCTGCCCCACCTTGTCGTGCAGCACAAGCTGGGCCTCCACCATACGCCGCGGGTCGGTGTAGAACTCGAGCAGCGGCACGCCCGACACCACCGAGGCGAGGTCGTACATATAGGGCATCGCCGCCACACAGTCCGTCGGCTCGCGCCGGATGGCGCGAATCACGCGCTCCCTAGAGGTCATACTTCCCATTGCACGCTCCTTCCGCCTTACGAGAAGGCGAGCTACGGCTTATTTGCCCAGGCGGATCACGTTCCAGGAGGCCGGCGCCAGGTTCGCCGACAGTTGTCCGTCGTCCAGGCGCGCGTTGTTCACGGCAGCGGGCGTGACGCGATTGGGGTTCTCGCGCGTGTTAAACGCGCGCAGATCGTCGCTGGTCATGGCGATGTGCTCCAGCACGCGATAGCCTTGGAAGGCGCGTGCATCGGCCTCCAGGCGCAGGGGCGCCTCCAGGTTGCGATTGAGCGCGAACACCGTCACGGAATCCTCCGCCTGGTTCCACACCGCCACCGATTCCAGGTACGGCACGGCGTCGAATTCCTTGTCGTCGTACACCGGCGATTGGATGTTCAAGCGCAGCGCCGTGCCCTGCCCAAAGCGCGCGGCGTGCGCGTATGGGTAGAAGATCGTCTGGCGCCAAGCCGGTCCGCCGTCCTCGGTCATGATCGGCGCGATCACGTTGACCAACTGCGCCAGGCACGCCATCTTGACGCGGTCGGCGTGCTTGATCAAGCTGATGAGCATGGCGCCCACGACCAAGGCATCCTCAAAAGTGTAGACGTCTTCCAACTGAGGCGGCGCGATCTGCCACGGCTCCATCGCCCGGTCCGCCGCATTGGAATGGAACCACACGTTCCACTCGTCAAAGGACAAATTCAGGACCTTCTTGCTGCGCTTCTTGGCCTGAATGTAGTCGCAGATGCTGACCACGCTCTCGATGAAGCGGTCCATGTCGATGGACTTCGCCAGGAACTTGGGCGTATCGTTATCTCTGTTGCCATAGTAGGTGTGCAGCGAGAGGTAATCCACCAACTCGTAGGTGTGATCGAGCACGGTGGCTTCCCAGGCGGCGAAGGTGGGCATGCGGCGGTTGGAGCTGCCGCACGCCACCAGCTCGACGCTGGGGTCCACCCACTTCATCACCTTGGCGGTTTCGAGCGCCACGCGGCCATACTCGTCCGCCGTCTTATGGCCGATCTGCCAGGGGCCGTCCATCTCATTGCCCAGACACCACGTCTTGACGGCGTACGGTTGTTCGTGACCGTTGGCGCGGCGCAGGTCGCTCCAGTACGTGCCGGAAGGATGGTTGCAATACTCGAGCAAGCTGCGCGCCGCGTCCAGGCCGCGCGAGCCGAGGTTCACAGCCATCATCGGCGTTGTGCCCGCGGCCTTGCACCAGTCCATAAACTCGTCCGTGCCGAACTGGTTGGTCTCGATCGTGCGCCAGGCCAGTTCCAACCGCCGCGGGCGCTGATCCTTGGGGCCGATGCCGTCTTCCCAGTCATAGCCGGAGAGGAAGTTGCCGCCCGGGTAGCGCACAATGGGCACGTTGATCTCGCGGATCAAGTCCGCCACATCCATGCGAAAGCCATTGGCATCGGCGCTGGGGTGGCCCGGCTCATAAATGCCGCCATAGACGGCGCGGCCCAGGTGTTCGATAAACGAACCGTATAGGCGAGGGTCGATCTCGCCGATCTGGAGTTCCGGGTGCAGCGTAAAGGTAGCCTTGTCTGTCATGCATTTCCTCAGTTCAAGTGGGATAGGGGATTAGGCGCGATCTGCCGCGCCGGGTTGGCTGCGCGCATGCACTCACGCATAAGGCGCGTAGTAATTATGCTGGTCGCGCTTAAAAATGTAGCGCCCCACAGGGTAGGGCAGCGGGTCCTGCGCACGGATCGTCCAGGCCAACAGCTCTGCCGTCAGGGTGCAGCGCGTCTCGGCGTACTCCGGCTTGGCGTAAAGATTATGCGTCTCGTAGGGGTCGTCGACCAGGTTGAACAACTGGCCGCGACCCTGCATGTCCATGATCAGCTTCCAGTCACCCTTGCGCAACATGCGCATGGTTCCACTCTGCGAATAGGTGTTCAGTTCGTCAAAGGTGGGCGTCACCGGCCCCGGCATCATGCAATGGTCGAAACTGAGCGGGTCGTCCTCGGTATAGTGCAGACCGCCAAAGCCCTGCTCCGCATACACACTGGCGAACTCGGCGTGCGGATATTCCTCGCCCGTCAACATCGGCCACAGGCTGCGCCCCTGCACCCCGCGCGGGATCTCGGCGCCGATGGCTTCGCACAAGGTGGGCATGATGTCCACCAGCGAGACATGATCCGTGCGCGCCTGCGCCGAGGCGACAATGCCGGGGCCGGCAAATTGCAGCGGCACGCGCATCAGCACCTCGGGCATCTCCGGCCCCTTGCGCATCAGGCCATACTCGCCCACAAAATCGCCGTGGTCGGACATAAAGAGGACAATCGTGTTGTCGAGCAACTGTTCATCGCGCAGATAATCCACAAAGCGAAGCACCTGGTCGTCGATCAGGCGCAACATGCCAAAGTAGTTGGCGCGGGCACGCGGGAGCAACTCATCATAGTTAGGATAAGAATATTCTCCCAGCCGCCGCGTCCACTGCCATTTGAAGCTCATGTCCTCCAGCGCCGACTTATCCGTCGCCGTGGGCGGCAGTTCGTCGACGGGGAACATCGAGAAATAGGGGTCGGGGACCTGATAGGGGTTGTGCGGCTCGGCAAAGGAGAGCCACAGGAAAAAAGGCTGCGCGCGGTCTAGAGACTTCACCCACTGTTGCGCGTCGCTCACCGCGCGATACGGGCCTTGACAGGACAGCGGGAAGGGCGTCGGTTCCATGGCGACGCCGTGATGGAGCACGTTCAGCCAATGGTCAAAGGCGGCTTCCTCCGGCGTGCGATCTTCCCCGGCGCCGCCGGCGTGCATCAGGTGGAACCAATGGTCCACTCGATCCGGCGTCAGGTGTGAATGGTTCTTGCCGACTACGGCGGTGGCGTAGCCTTTGGCGCGCACCACGTCGATCAGATCTTCATTGTAGAGGACGTGCTGGATACCACGGTTTTCGCGCACGCGGTGCGCGCTGGCATAGCGCCCGGTCAACAGGCTGATGCGCGACGCCGCGCAGATAGGCACAGCCGTATAGGCGCGCTCAAACCAGGCCCCCTGCCGCGCCAGCTCGTCGATAAAAGGCGTCGTGTCCAGCGCGAAACCCTCGCGGGCGGAGACGTCGGCGCGCTGCTGGTCCGTCATAATGATGACGATGTTCGGCTGGCCGCTCATAAGAGTCCCTTACGCGGTTCGTTGTGTTGCGGATGAAGAGGTGCGAAAAGATGGCCGGATAGTTGGGTAGAGCGGATGGAATCGACCGACGCGCCGACCCCAT
>JBBSBO010000091.1:0-7681 GCA_038251215.1 Caldilineales bacterium | reverse complement strand
CCGAGGTGATCGACGACGACGCCTGGATCCGCGAGACGTTCATCCCGCGGGTGCAACAGCGCGGGGCCGCCGTGATCGAGGCGCGCGGGCAAAGCAGCGCAGCCAGCGCGGCCAACGCCGCCATCAACCATGTGCAGACATGGGCGCACGGCACGCCGGCGGGCGACTGGGCGAGCATGGGCATCCCCAGCACGGGCGCTTATGGGTCGCCCGAGGGCGTGATCTTCAGCTACCCGGTGACAGTGCAAAATGGCGTCTACTCCGTGGTGCAAGGCCTGCGATTGAGCGAATTTGACCAGTCCATGATCGCGGCGACGGGCAAGGAACTGCTGGAAGAGCGCGCCGCCGTCGAGGGCATGTTGGCCTGAGCCAGCGCGGGTGCCTTGGCGCGCGCTCGATCAAAGCTGGATTCGCCGGCGCTCCCTTGGGGGCGCCGGCGTTGTTTTTGTAGTGCGCTTATCAACCATGCTGCAATCATGCTGCAATACGTTGGGTATACGCCTGGCGGGGCCGGTTGGTTCCGATGCGAGGGCGCGGCGCGGCTGCGCGTAGGCTAAGCGCGCAGCAGACAGCGGGCGGACGCCCAAATACGTTTGCCAAACGGGGCGGCTAGAGGTCGTCGCGCAGCTGCGAGGTCATGAGGCGGGCGTGGCGCATGAGGGCTTGCTGGCTGCCCAAGGCCTCGAGGGGCAGCGGGTTGCCGTCGAGTTGCGGCTGGCGCTGGCGATAGCGCCCGTCCGGCAGCATGTCCCAGCCCTGGCGATCGTCCTCAAGCGAGACCTGCAAGGCATGGTAGATCTGCGCTTGCAGGCGCGGGTCTTCGATGGGGACGATGGCTTCGACGCGGTTGGAGAGGTTGCGCTTCATCCAGTCGGCGCTGCCGATGAAATAGCGCGGGGCGCCGTCGTTCTCGAAGTACCAGATGCGCGGATGTTCGAGGAAGCGGCCGATTACGCTGATGACGCGGATGTTTTCGCTGATGCCGGGCAGTCCGGGGCGAATGCGGCAGTTGCCGCGCACAATTAAGTCAATGCTGACGCCGGCCTGGCTGGCTTCGTAGAGCTTGCGCGTGAGGACGGGGTCCTCCATGCCGTTCATTTTGCCGATGACGCGGGCGGGCTTGCCGCGCAGGGCGTTGGCGATCTCCGTGTCGAGCAGTTCTAGGAACTTTTGGCGCATGTTGACGGGCGCGACGAGCAGCTTGCGGTATTCAATCTGCCGGCTGTAGCCGGTGAGGAAGTTAAACACGTCCATTAGGTCGGCGCCGATGTCCGGGCGACAGCTGAAGAAGCCGAGGTCGGTATAGAGCGCGGCGGTCTTGGGGTTGTAGTTGCCGGTGCCGATGTGGTAGTAGGCGCGCAGGCCGTCTTCCTCTTCGCGGATGACGAGCGAGAGCTTGGAGTGGGTCTTGAGGCCCACCAGGCCATAGGCAACGTGGCAGCCCGCATTCTCCAGGGCGCGCGCCCATTCGATGTTCTGCGCTTCGTCGAAGCGAGCCTTGACCTCGACGAGGACGGCGACTTGTTTGCCCTGCTCCGCCGCCTGGATCAAGGCGGCTACCACGGGCGAGTCGGCGTTAGTGCGGTAGAGCGTCTGCTTGATGGCGAGGACATGCGGGTCGCGGGCGGCGGCTTCGATGAACTGCTGCGTGCTGGCGCTGAAGCTGTGGTAGGGGTGATGCACGAGCAAATCGCCCTGGCGGATGATGGAGAAGATCTCGCCGGAGCGCGATTGGCGATCCAGCCCAGCCAGGCGCGGCGGCGTGAGCGGCGTCCACGGCTCGTATTTCAGGTGGGGCAGGTTGGCATCTGCCAGCAGGAAGAGATCGGCTAGGCGCAGCGGGCCGCGCACGGGGTAGATGTCGTCCATCTCCAGGCGCAGCTCGTTGCGCAGCAAGCCGAGCATATCGTCCGGCATCTTCTCGTCGATCTCCAGGCGCACCACGGCGGCGAAGCGCTGCTCGCGCAGCTCCTCGCCGATCATCTCGAGCAGGTCGTCGGCTACCTCTTCGTTGCGGGCGAGGTCGGCATTGCGCGTGACGCGGAAAGGGTAGGCCGCTAGGACATCCATGCTGGGGAAGAGGGCGTCGAGGTTGTGGATGATGATCTGTTCGAGCGGCACGAACTGGAGCGGGCTGTCGAGCGGCACCCAGCGCGGGCGGTTCTTGGGCACCTTGACGCGGGCGAAGCGCTTCTCGTCGCTCACCGGGTCGCGCAGGAGGATGCCCAGGCTGAGGCTCAGGTTGCTGATGAAGGGGAAAGGATGGCCCGGGTCCACGGCGAGGGGCGTGAGGATGGGGTAGACCTCGCGCAGGAAGTAGGCGCGCAGGCGCTGTTGCTGATCAAAGTCCAACTGGTCATAGGTGAGCACATGCAAGCCGTGTTCGGCCAAGCTGGGCAAAATGTCTTGCAGCAGGCACTCGCTCTGGCGCTCCATCATGGGGCGCACGGACTGGGAGATCAGGCGCAGCTGAAACTCGGGCGTCCAGCCTTGCAAGTTGAGGTTGGCGACGCCGGCGGCTTGCTGGCGTTTGAGGCCGCCCACGCGCTTGCGAAAGAACTCGTCCAGGTTGCTGGCGGTGATGGCAAGGAATTTGACGCGCTCAAGCAGGGGCGTGCGGGCGTCGAGCGCTTCCTGCAGGACGCGCCAGTTGAAGTCCAGCCAACTCAGCTCACGATTATAGACTGTGTCGGACGTGCTTAGTTCATCCAGCGAGAGGGTGGCGATGTCCACTTCGGGGACGTAGGCGTGCCGGGCGGGCTGGATGACCTCGGGCGCGGGCGGCGTCGCGTAGGGGAGGAAGCGCCCGTTGGCGGCATCCTGCGCCGGCGCGTTGGCGCGGCTGTCCAGGCGGACATCGGATTCGCCGTGAGTTAGGCTTTGCGTAGACATAATCTTCTCGCTTTGGCAGGAACTGGGAGACGCCGTCGGCCGTGACGGCCCTCAACGCTGAGGGCTGGACCCTATTGTAAGAGTTCGGCGAGCGTTTGTCGAATCGATTTGCGGAGGGGCTAAAAGGACAAACCGCAAAGAGCACAAAGGACGCGAAGGAAAAGCAAAAGCAAGAACCGCAGAGGTCGCAGAGGACGCAGAGATAGAATAAGGGCAAGCCACAGGAAGAGAGACACGGCGGGTGGCGGCGGCTGCTTTGCGCTGAATCGCACAAATTGCCAATTCGTAGGCGCTGATGTATTCTTGACGCTGTGCTGGCACGCAGATGACCGCGGAGCCGGCACAGTCATGGTATGGGCCTGGTAGGGCCTCACTATGAACCTGGTTACCTGATATGCCTTCGCCGACTCTGGACGCCAGCTTTGCACTCCGACTCTGGACTCCGGCCTCGCATCTCGAATTTCGTCGCGCTTCGCTTCACACCGCCGGATAGGCTACGATGCAATCTTCTTCAATTCTCCTGCTCAGTATCTTTTCGCTGATCGTTGTCAGCCCCCTCTTCTGGTTGGTTCGCCCGCATCGCTTTCGCCACTTCGGCTGGATCGCCGCCATCCCGCCTGCGTTGATCACAGGCTGGCTCTTCTCGCAGATGGGCGCCATCGCCGAGGGCAGGCCCGTCACGGTCGCCATCGACTGGGTTCCGCAGTTCGGGCTGCAACTTTCGTTTATGCTCGACGGCCTGGCGCTGCTCTTTGGCCTGATCATCGCCGGCATCGGCACAGCCGTGGCGCTCTACACCGGCTACTATTTTGAGCACAACCCGCGCCAGGGTTACTTCTACAGCCTGCTCTTCCTGTTTATGGCGAGCATGCTGGGCATTGTGTGGTCGGACAATCTGCTTACGCTCTTTATCTTTTGGGAAGGCACCAGCATCACCAGCTATTTGCTGATCGCCTTCAACGACGAGGACCCCAACGCCGTAGCCGGTGGGCGACGCGCCTTTATTATGACCGCGGCGGGCGGCCTGGCGATGCTCTTCGGCATGATCATCCTCGGCTCCAACGCCGGCACGTACAGCATCAGCGGCATTCTGCAGACGCCGAATCTGGCTGCCACGCCCTACTTTTCGGCGGCGGTCGGCCTGATTTTGCTGGGCGCCTTCACCAAGTCGGCCCAGTTCCCGTTCCATTTCTGGCTGCCCGGCGCGATGGCGGCGCCAACGCCTGCCAGCGCCTATCTGCATTCCGCCACCATGGTCAAGGCGGGCGTCTATCTCCTGGCGCGCATGCATCCCGCGCTGAGCGACAGCCCCATCTGGTTCTGGACGCTGTTGATCGTGGGCGGCATCACCATGCTGTTGGGCGCCATCACCGCGCTGCGCTACTACGACATGAAAGCGATCCTGGCTTATGCCACGGTGAGCCAGTTGGGCGTGCTGGTTTTCCTGCTCGCCTTTAGCTCCGAATATGCCTACATCGCCGTGGTCGTTGGCATTTTGGCCCACGCGCTGTATAAAGGCCCGCTCTTCCTGGTTGCCGGCATCATCGACCACGCTACGGGCACGCGCGATCTGCGCCGCCTCAGCGGAATGTTGTCCGCCATGCCCCTCCTTGGCGTTACTGCCGCGTTGGCGCTGATCTCGATGGCGGGCATTCCGCCGCTCTTCGGCTTCCTAGCGAAAGAAACGCTGCTCGAAAGCGCGTTTCACTATATGGAACACAACGGCGCGCTAGGCTGGGGACTGATCCTGGCGGCGGTCGTTGTCGGCTTGTTCTTCGTGGGCATCGCGCTCACGCTGCTGTGGGAGATCTTCCTGCGCAAGCCGGCTGACGTACACGGCACGGCTCCCGTGCAACACGCGCCGTCGCTTTCCTTCATGCTGGGGCCGGCGGCCCTAGTCACGGCAGGTACGGCGATCCCGTTTGCGTTGCCCTGGATGAGCCACAACGTCTTTGGCCCTGCGGCTTCGTCCATCGGCGGGGAGGCGCTCGAGGCGCACCTGGCGCTGTGGCACGGCTTCACGCCCGTTTTCCTGACCAGCCTGGCGGCGATTGCGCTGGGAGCGCTGGTCTTCGCCCTGCGCGAACGGATCCGCGCGGCCCTGACGAGCTTGCCGCGCAACCTCACGGGCGTCTTCATCTTCGACAAGGTGATCTACGGTATCTACGACCTGGCTAAGCTGTCCACGCGCATCGTGCAAGGCGGCACGCTCGCCTCGCAGGCCAGCGTGGTTATGCTGGCAGCGGTCGCTGTGTTGGGCGTCACGCTCTACCGCACCAACTGGGCTACGGACTTGCCCATCGACTGGACGAACCTGGCGAGCATCAGCGAGATTATCTTGGCCTTGTTGGCGGCTATCGCTGCTTACGTCACGGTGATCGCGCGTACACGGCTCAACGCCATCATCAGCATCGGCGTGGTGGGCATCACGGTCACGCTGTTCTATGTGTTCTTCAGCGCGCCCGACCTGGCCCTGACGCAGTTGCTGGTCGATGCGCTGACGGTCGTGCTGCTGGTACTCGTCTTCTACCGCATCCCGCCCGCCAACCTGCCGCCGATTACGACGTTCACGCGCCTGCGTAATCTCATCGTTTCGTTGGGGGCGGGCGCGCTGGGCGTCTTCCTCGTGCTGTACAGCATCGGCGAGCCGTTCTCGCCGCGCATCGCCGACTACTTCCTGCTCAATTCGTCGGGGGCGGCTCACGGGGCCAACATCGTCAACGTCATCCTCGTCGACTTCCGCGGTTTCGACACCATGGGGGAAATCACCGTGCTCGCCATCGCCGCCGTGGGCGGTTACGCCTTGCTGCGCTCCATTCGACTTCGTTCTCAGCCTATCAACCTTCGTCCTGAGCCAGACGAACCGGCAGAAAAGGAATAGATATTCATGCCGGAACTCTATCTCCGTCTCCTAGATCGCGTCCTCACGCCCATCCTGTTTATTGTGGCGCTCTTTCTGTTCTTGCGCGGCCACAACGCGCCCGGGGGCGGCTTCATCGCCGGCCTCGTCGCCGCGGCGGCGTTCATGCTCCAGATTTTGAGCCGGGGCGACGACTACGTGCGCGAGCACTTTGGCCGTTATCTGCACCCGCTGACGGGCATCGGCCTGCTCTGCGCGGCGACGGCGGCGCTGATCGGCCTCTCGCACGGCAGCTTCTTCACCAGCGTGTGGATCACATTTCATATCGGCGCCCTTGAAATCGAACAGGGTACGCCTGCACTTTTCGACCTGGGCGTGATGCTGGTTGTGATCTCGGTCGTGACTTCCTTCCTGCTCGGCCTAAGCAAGCGCGATGAGGACCCCGGCCTATGATCAGCATCAGTCTTGTCCTGGCATTGCTCGTCGGCGTGCTTTTTGCCACCGGCACCTATCTCCTGCTGCGGCGCGACCCGATCAAGCTGATCCTGGGGCTGGGCCTGCTCACGTATGCCATCAACTTCGTGCTGTTCGGCACGAGCAAGCTGACGCGCGGCATTCCGCCCGTGGTCGCCGACAAAGAAACCTTCGCCGGCGAGATCAGCCAGTTTGTGGACCCCTTGCCGCAGGCGCTGATCCTGACCGCCATCGTGATTAGCTTTGGCGTCACCGCCTTTCTGGTCGTTCTCGTCAACCGGCGCAATGCCCTGGTGGCGCAGCACACGGCGGAGGCCGGGCAGGGGCCGATTGCGCAGCCCAATGACCCCTTCTCCGACGCCGGCTATAACGCCGCCGGCCTAGAGAGCGACCCCGACGATTACGACTGGCTCGAGTACACGAGCACCGGCGAACACCGCTACGGCTCGACGACTCACCTAGACCCCAAGAATGACGCTGGAACCTCCTCATGACGCTCAACCCGAACTGGCTCGCCGCCCCTATCGTCATTCCTCTGATTACCGCCGCCATCGGCCTCGCTTTCGTGCGTTGGGGACGGCGCAACGCCGCCATCTGGCAGCGGCGGCTGACCGCCGTCGGCGCGACTGCCGATCTCGCCGTCGCCCTGGCGATACTCTACGTAACGTTGGGCGGCGAGCGCCTGGTCTTGCAGATGGGCGGCTGGTCTGCGCCCTTCGGCATCACGGTCATGGCGGACGCGCTGACCGCCATCATGCTTACCAGCGCCTCCATCCTTACCGTCGCCATTATCTTTTATTCGATGGGGACGTTGGATCAGCGGGTGCGCATGAACTTCTTCCCGCTCGTCATGTTCCTGCTGATGGGCGTGAACGGAGCGTTTCTGGCCGGCGACCTCTTTAACCTGTACGTATTCTATGAAGTGCTGCTCATGGCAAGCTTCGCCCTGCTCAGCCTAGGCGGGCAGATTGACCAGATCAACGGCGGCATTCGCTACGTGGTGCTCAACCTGTTGGCATCGGCCGTCTTTCTGGCCGCTGCCGGCGTAATCTACGGCACGCTGGGCACGCTCAACATGGCGCATATTGCCGTGCGCATGCCCACCGCTCCCATCTCGATTCAGATCTTTATTGCCGGCCTGCTGCTCGTCGCCTATGGCAGCAAGGCGGGCATCTTCCCGCTCTTTTTCTGGCTGCCGAGCAGCTATCACACGCCGCACCCGGCAGTCACCGCTCTCTTTGCCGGGTTGCTGACGAAGGTCGGCGTGTACACGCTTTTTCGCATCTACCCGCTCATCTTCCCCAACTTCCTGCATGATTGGCAGCCGCTGCTCTTCACCATCGCCGGCTTCACGATGCTGATCGGCGTGTTTGGCTCGATGGCAGTCTATACGCTGCGCCGCGTACTCAGCTTCCATATTATCAGCCAGGTCGGCTATATGATCATGGGCCTGGG
>JBBSBO010000090.1:0-7715 GCA_038251215.1 Caldilineales bacterium | reverse complement strand
GTCGCCCTGCAAATGACCAACATCCTGCGCGACGTCGGCGAAGACTGGCGCCGCGGCCGTATCTATCTGCCCGCCGCGGAACTGGAGCAGTTCGGCCTGGGCGAAGGCGATATCGCCGCCGGCAAGGTCAGCGAGAACTGGCGCCGCTTTATGCGCTATCAGATCGAACGCAACCGCCAACTGTACGACGAAGCGCTGCCCGGCATCGCCTTGCTGGAGGCGGACGGCCGCTTTGCAATTGCCGCCGCCGCCGATCTCTATCGTGCGATCCTCGACGACATCGAGACCCACGACTACGACGTTTTCAGCCGGCGGGCGCACGTCTCCGCACTGGGCAAGATGCGACGGCTGCCCGGCATTTGGCGGCGTAGCCGTCGGGCGGGCGCCTTGGCCTAGATCGCCAAGCAGGCTTCACGCGAAAGCCGAGATGCCTGTCAGGTGACGCCCGATGATCAGCTTTTGGATCTCGCTGGTGCCTTCATACAGGCTGGCGACGCGGCTGTCGCGCCACAGCCGTTCGGGCACATATTCGTCCGAATAGCCGTAGCCGCCATGGATTTGAATCGCCATGTCGGCGTTTTCCTTTGCGGCCTCTGCCGCGAAATACTTGGCGATAGACACCGGGATCGTGCTGACCTCGCCTTGATTCTTCACCCACCCTGCCTGATACACAAGCAGGCGCGCGGCCTCTACGTTCACCTTCATGCGCGCCAACATGTCCTGCACCAACTGAAATGAGGCGATTGGCTTGTCAAAGGCGATGCGTTGCTGTGCATAGCGCACGCTCGCATCCAGCGCATGTTGCGCCGCGCCGACGCATCCGCTCGCCACGCCATAGCGCCCGTTGTCCAGTGACCGCATGGCGATCTTGAAACCTTGACCCGCCTCGCCTAGGCGGGCGCTGTCGGGCACGCGCACATTGTCCAGGAAGATCTCGCCGGTGTCGCTGGCCTTGAGGCCGAGCTTGCCCGTCATCTTGCGCGTGGTGTAGCCGGCTGTGTCCGTGTCGACCAGGAAGGCCGTAATGCCGCGCGGGCCGGAGTCGGGCTGCGTCTGCGCGAAGAGGATGGCGAGCTTGGCGCGCGTGCCGTTGCTGATCCACACCTTTTGCCCAGAGAGCAACCAATCGTCGCCGTCGTGCCGCGCGGTAGTAGCAATGTTGGCGGCATCAGACCCGGCGTTGGGTTCCGTCAGCCCAAAACAGCCCAGAATCTCGCCGGCGCACAGCGCGGGGAGGTAGCGCGCCTTCTGCTCGTCTGTGCCCCACTGCAGCAGCGTTAGTTCCACCAGCGACATTTGCACGGAGAGCGTGGTGCGCACACTGGAGTCGGCATAGCCGACCTCCTCGAAGACAATCGCCTCGGCGATGTAATCCAGACCCGCGCCGCCGTATTCTTCGGGCACGGGCACGCCAAGATAGCCCAGCCCGCCCATCTTTGTGAAGAGCGCAGGCGGGATCTGCTCCTGGCGTTCCCATTCCTGCGCGTGGGGCAAGATCTCGGCGCGCGCAAAGCGGCGCACGGCGTCTTGGATCATGCGTTGTTCGCTCGTCAAGCTGAAATCCATGCGAGGTCTCCTTGTCGTTGCTTGATCATTTCGATCGCGCCTTGTTCGCGCCCTGCTCGCGCTATGGACAATGAAACCCCAAACGTGGGGGAGGCGTTAGGTAGTTGCCGTTGTACGCGGCGCGCCTACATGATACCATGAGATGCCGGTCACAAGGCGCACGCATCGAACATATTTAGCCACGCCGCGGTAGAGCGCCGCTCGCCGCTTCCATGGGTTAGTCGGGACGGAACGAGGTGAATCATGCTACAGCATAGAGGCCGCGACGTTTTCCTGTTCGTTCTATTAGCGGCGGCGCTGTGGCTGCCGGCGAGCTGCGCCGGCAGAGATGCGGCTGTGGACCCGCTCGTGCCGGCAGCGGCAGAGACGGCCTATCCCGTCACCGAGGCCGCGCAACCGGCCGTCGCGTCTACCGAGATCCCGGCAACCGACGTTCCCGCGGGGAAGATTCCCGCGGCGGAGGCGTCTGACACGCCGGCGCCGGTGCAAGCTGCCGTTGCGGGGGATCTGCCGCGCATTGTGCGCAGGAGTCGCCTCGTCAATTCGCCGGACTATCTGCGCGACTTTCGCTTCGATGCGCGCACCAACCGCTACTTTGTCTCGACCTCGAACGGGCAGTTGCTCGTGCTGGATGCGGAAACGCTGGAGCCGGCGGCGCGCTTTGGCATGGGCGGCGACCTGACATTGGACGAGGCGAACCGGCGACTCTATGTCGCGCCGGGCAGCGATTATGTGCCCGAAGGCCAGGCGCCCGTGATCCACGTCCTCGATGTCGACACACTGGAGGAAGTTGGCGCGATTGAGGGGCGGCGTGTACTGGCGCTGGACGTGCCCGGCGGGCGTATCTTCGCCGGATCGCCGGCACGCCCCTATCCCAATCAAAACGATCTACCGGGCGTGGGCATCTATGATCTGGCGACGCTGACGCCGCGCGGGGAGATTGAGCAGTCGGGCGTGCCCACCTATAACCCCCTCCGCGACGAGTTGCTGATCACGGCCTATACCGTCTATGTCGTCGACCCCGAGAGCGGCGCCATTCTCCAGGACTTGATGCCGGAACTGCAGGAGCAGCCGTTTGCATGGTGCAACGGCTGTGAGATGGCAGCCGGCGCCTACCTGTTCGAGGAGGAAGGGCTGTTGGTGATCCAGGGCAGCACGATCCGCACGGGCGCTGGCCCAGGCTTTGAGCCGGAGCCGCTCTATTTCGACGCGGCCACGCTCGAGCCGGTCACCGAGTTCAGCCGCCGTTGGCCCATGCAATTTATGTGCGGCAGCCGGCCCCTGCTCTTGCCGCCTATCGCGGACACGCTCTATGACCAGAGCTTCTTCATTCGCTATGTGGTCTATCGCAATTTCGACGCGAAGGATTTAGCCGGTAGCGTCCTGACGTGGCGCGACGGTCTGTTCGCGCCGTACATCAACCCGCGCACGCGCCAGGCTTATGTGACGCAGGGCTACGTACTCGATTTGCACTCACTGACGCCTGTGGGCAGACTGCCGGCCTTCTGTCCGCTCGAGGTGGACGAGGAACAGGGACGCATCTATGGCCGCGCGGAGGGCGACTTGCTCGTGATCGACGAGACAGGCGGTGCGCCCATGGCCCCGCTGCCCAGTGAACCGGACGCGCTGCCTGCCACCGGCGTGGCCGCGATCTACGTCTCGCCCGGCTATCCGCAGGACCCGACCGTGTTCGCTCTGCTGGACAATGGGCGCGTCTACCGCACGGTAGACGATGGTCAAAGCTGGGTGTGGCTGCAAGGGGGGCTGCCCGTTCACGATTCGCTGACGTTGACGCTGGCCTTGTCGCCTGATTTCGCCCAGGACCGCACCCTCTTCGCCGGCGGCTTCGTGGGCGACTATCAAGGTGAGGGCGTACTGCGTTCCACCGACGCGGGCGACACGTGGGAAGCGATGTGGAAGGGCCTCGATTTCCTGCGCGTATACGACCTGGTTGTCTCGCCCGACTATGCGACTGAGGGGCGCATCCAGGCGTCGGCCTACTACCACCGCCTCGCGCCGTGGGACTCGGGCGTGGGACTGCTGGAGTCGACGGATCGCGGCCTGTCGTGGACGCTGGTGATGACCGCAGCCGAGCAGAGCGCGCTCCACGAGCAAGCCGTAAGCTTGGCCGCGTCTGCGCCGGATCTGCCTGTGCGTCTGGCGGGGTACGGCCAAACCTTGGAGGTGCAGGACGCCGCCGGCCAAGCTTGGACAGCCGTCGATCTAGGCCGGCAGGAGAACGAGCTATTTCGCGCTGTCGTGCCCTCGCCCAGCTATGCCGCCGACGGCACGATCTACGTGCTGGGCGAATACGGTTTGTGGCGCACAGCCGACCGCGGCGTCACCTGGGCGCGTTGGGCTGACCCGCGCCTGGACGATCGCGACCAGGCCAACGCCCTTTCCACGCTGGCGATCTCACCTGCCTTGCCGGACGGGAGCCATAAGCTGTTCGTGGGCAGCTATGGCGGTAACTTCTGGGTATTAGCTCCAGCGCCGGGGGGAGCGGCGTCACCGGCGCCCACCTTAACCTCAACTACGACTGCCGGCGCCGACTCGAGCGCTATGGTTACGGCAACAGCCGCCATTAGCGCGACGTCTACGCCCATGCCTACGCCGATCGGAGCAAGCCCGCTGCGCACGCCGGTCCCGCCTCTGCCGGAGGAGCCGCCCGCCGGGGCCTATCGCCCGCTTGGCCCCTTGGCAACCCTGTGGGATTCGAGCGACCAGACACAGCGCGATCTGGGGTATGCGCTGCAAGAGACAGCCGCCAACGTGCCCGCCGCGTACCAATCGTTTGAGCATGGCGGCATGATCTGGCGCGGCGACATGGCTGAGATCCTCGTGCTGTTCGACGACGGCACATGGCAGGCCTACCCCGATACATTTGAAGAGGGGGAGGCGGAGTCCGACCCTGCGCTGCGCGCGCCCGCGGGCACGCAGCAGCCGTTGCGCGGCTTCGGCAAGCTGTGGCGCTCTGATAAAGCGCTGCAGGATCGCCTGGAGTGGGCGCTGGATAAGGAGCAGGGCTATACGGCCTTCATCCAGGAGTTTGAGCGAGGCTTTCTGCTCGGCTCGCCGATCGGCGCGCGCGTGATGGTCGCTGAGACAAAGACAGGGGGCCGCTGGTATTGAACCGGCGACCCCCGCGTTTGGCTTAAGGTGTTTAGCTGAGTTGGCTACGACGCCGCTAGTTCCCGGCCCAACGCACGTGATCAAAGTCGAGCGGGCTGGTGAGCATCTCGTGGTAGGGGCGCACGCGCAGCCCCAGCGCTAGCTTGCCGCTGGCCTGCGGCGCCAGCTCCGCGCGAAAGATCGTCGCACCTGCCTCTTCACCGGCGGCAGACAGTGGCAGCGTGGCTGGGTTCCGGATGCCACCCTCGCCGTCCGGCTCGCCATAGACCGCCTCAACCTTCACATCTTCGGGGCGAATCTCCCCCGGAAGCCAAAGCTTGGCGGTCAAAGCGATCGCCTCGCCCACGTAGAGCGAAGCGCGCTCAGGCGGCAGCGCCTCCACATGGACCCCGCCCCAATGGCGGTTGAGCCGGCGCTTCCAGTCGACCAGTGCGCGCGCCGCGGCATAGTCGCCTACGCGGAATGCACGTCCCTGACTCTCGGCGGGCAGATAATACTGCTCGCAATAGTCAATCACCATGCGCTGCGCGCTGAAGCGCGGTCCGCAACTCATGATCGAGTTCTTCATCACTTCGGCCCAACCTTGCGGGATGCCGTCGGCGTCGCGGTCGTAGTAGAGCGGGATGATCTCTTCTTCTAGCGTGCGATAGATGCTGTAGGCGTCCGCCTCGTCCTGGGTCTGCGTATCCCTGTACTCACGATCCTCGCCTACGACCCAACCGTTTTCGCCGTTGTAGCCTTCCACCCACCAGCCGTCGAGTACGCTGAAATTGGGCGCGCCGCACAACGCGGCCTTCTGCCCGCTGGTGCCGCTGGCTTCGCGCGGGCGGCGCGGCGTGTTGAGCCACAGATCCACGCCTGAGACCAGTTGGCGGGCGAGGTTCATATCGTAGTCTTCGACGAAGATAACCTTGCCTTCATATTCCGGCTGACGGCTCAGTGCATAGATCTCGCGGATCAGCGCCTTGCCCGGCTCGTCGGCGGGGTGCGCCTTGCCGGCAAAGATGATGCGAATGGGGCGCTCCGGGTCATCCAGCAGACTGCGGATGCGCGCCACATCGCGGAAGATGAGGTTGGCCCGCTTGTAGGTGGCAAAGCGGCGCGCAAAGCCGATGGTCAGCACCGCCGGGTCCAGCAACTTCTCGACGGCGACGAGTTGCTGGACGCCTTCGCCGTGGCGCGTGTATTGGCGCTGAACGCGGCGGCGCACCTGTTCGACGAGCTTGTCTTTGCGCGCCAAGTGCGCGTGCCACAGCTCTGCTGCGGGGATGCGGGCGATGTCTTGCCAGGCGCTCTCTTCCTGCACGCGCTCCAGCCAGCTCTCACCCAGATGGCGTGAATAGAGATCCAGCAGTTCCGGCGGCAGCCATGTAGCCGTATGCACGCCGTTCGTGATGTGGCCGATCGGCACTTCTTCGACCGGCGTTTCCGGCCACAGGAACTTCCACATGTCGCGGCTGACGTGCCCGTGCAGCTCGCTGACGCCGTTGTGATAGCCGCTCAGGCGCAGGGCCAGCACCGTCATGCTGTATTGCGGCCCCCATTCCAGTTCCTGGCGTGCGAAAGAGATAAAGCGTTCACGGTCAATGCCAAGCTGGCCCCAGTATTGCCAGAAGAACTTGTCGATCAACTCGAAGGCGAAGGCGTCATTGCCCGCGGGCACGGGCGTGTGCGTGGTGAAGAGCGTGTTCGAGCGCACGATCTCCACTGCTTCATCGAACGAAAGCCCCTGGCCTTGCACCAACTGGCGTGCCCGCTCCAGGCCGAGAAACGCGCTGTGCCCTTCGTTCATGTGCCACGCCGCCGGCTCATAGCCGAGGGCGCGGATCGCGCGCACGCCGCCAATGCCAAGCACGACCTCTTGGCTGATGCGCACCTCGCGATCGCCGCCATAGAGCCGGGCGCTCAGCTCGCGGTCCTGTGGCGCGTTGCGCTCGACATCCGTGTCCATCAGAAAGATGAGAACACGCCCGACCTGGATGCGCCAAACCTTGACGTAGACCACGCGGCCTGGCAAATCTACGCTGATCACGACCTCCTGTCCCTCGTTGTCGAGGGCCGGCGTCACCGGAACTTCGGCAAAGTCGATCTTCTCGTACACGGCGATCTGCTGGCCCGTGTCGTCGATGCGCTGCGTGAAGTAGCCCTGCGGATAGAGAAAGCCGACGCCCACGAGCGGGAGACCGAGGTCGCTGGCAGCCTTGCAGTGGTCGCCGCTGAGAATGCCCAGGCCCCCGCTATAAATCGGCAGCGCCTCGTGCAACCCAAACTCGGCGCTGAAGTATGCAATGGTGGCGCTGCTCGCGTCTGCATGATTGCGTGAGAACCAGGTATCCGCCCCGGGCGCCATATAGTCGTCAAATTCGCGCAGCACACGGCTGGCTTCGGCCAAATATGCCGCATCGCCGGCAGCGCGGTCGAGTTGCGCCTGCGCCACGCGGTGCAGGAACTTGACAGGGTTATGGTTGACTTGCTGCCATAGCGCCGGGTCCAACTGAGCGTAAAGCTCCTGCGCCTCCGGATGCCAGCTCCACCATAGATTGTAGGCCAGCTCCTGCAACCGACTGATCTTTTCCGGCAGTCTGGGCAGTACCGATACTTCGCCGATTAGCTTCATCGTGCATTTACCCTTTATCTGTTTGCTCTTGTTCGATAAGCTCTTTTTGTTTGACGCCTATGCATCTTAGCGCACATGCGTGAAGGTCAGCGGGTTGCGCCAATAGCGCCCGTCGCGCATTAGCAGCTCATCCGCTTCTTTGGGACCCCATGTGCCCGCGGCATATTTGGGCAGCGTGAGGGCCGCATCCTTTTCTTTGGCCGCATCCTGCTGAAGCTGCCAGCCCTCCAAGATGCGCGTGACGCGCGCCCAGGCCAATTCGACCTCGTCGCGGCGAATGAAGAGGGTGGTATCGCCCAGAATGGCGTCGAGCAGCAAACGCTCATAGGCGTCGGCGGAGGGCTGGCTGCCGAAGTACTCGCGGTAGGTAAAGTCCATCGCCACGCGCTCGATATTGCCG
>JBBSBO010000089.1:0-7754 GCA_038251215.1 Caldilineales bacterium | reverse complement strand
TCTAGCCGTATAGGCCGCGGCATTCAATTCACTGAAGTTCGACACAAGGAAGGGACAGGCAGATCTATGTCTGCAACGCCGAGCGCGCATTTGCCGCGCATCCAGGTTCACCCCGACGGCCGTTTTTTGATGACGGCTGAGGGCAAGCCGTTCTTCTGGCTGGCAGATACGGGCTGGGAACTATTTCACCGCTTGACGCGCGACGAGGCGCGCCGCTATTTGGCGAATCGCAGCCAGAAGGGTTTCACTGTGATTCAGGCCGTAGCCCTCGCCGAGTTCGACGGGCTGCGCGCGCCCAATGCCTATGGCGACGTTCCTTTTGCCGACGCCGACCCGGCGCGCCCTAACGAAGCCTACTTTGCCTATGTGGATGAACTGGTGCGCATGGCAGGGGAGTTCAACCTGTATATCGGCTTGCTGCCCACCTGGGGCGACAAGGTGACGCCGATGTGGGGGACGGGGCCGGTCATCTTTGATGAGGGCAGCGCCAGGGCGTATGGCGAATGGCTGGGCCGACGCTATGCAGACGACACGAACATCATCTGGATCGTAGGCGGCGACCGTCCGCCCGTGCATGAGGGGCAGGACTGGCGACCCGTGTGGCGCGCCATGGCCGCGGGCATCCGCGCGGGGGTAGGCGAGCCGTGTGTGATCACCTATCACCCGCCGGGGGGAGTCGACCGTTCGACGTCCGTGCATCTGCACGACGAGGAGTGGCTGGACTTCAACATGATCCAGTCAGGGCATGGCTCCGGACATGATACGCCGGTGTGGGAGGCGGTGGCGCGGGACTATGCGTTAACGCCGGTGAAGCCGACGGTGGATGCAGAGCCGAACTACGAGGATCACCCCGTCAATCCATGGCCGAGTTGGAACCCGGCGGACGGCTACTACCGCGATGACGACGTGCGACGGCAATCGTATCGCTCGGTCTTTGCGGGCGGTTGTGGCGTGACGTATGGTCACCATGCCGTGTGGCAGTTTTGCAGCCCGCGCGATACGCCGGTCAACCACCCCGACCGCTACTGGTGGGAGGCGATCGACCGGCCTGGCGCGTCGCACATGATCTATTTGCGGCGGTTGATGGAGAGCCGGCCATACTTTGCGCGCATCCCCGACGATAGCCTGATCGTCTCGGCGAATGGAGAGGGACGCGAGCATCTGTGCGCCACGCGCGGGGCGGACGGGCGCTATGCGATGGTCTATTTCCCCAGCGCGGTGCGCGCGGCGGCGATTGACTTGAGCAAGGTGAGCGGCGCGCAGATGCTCGCGTGGTTCTACGACCCGCATACGGGGTTGGCCCAGGACGCCGGACTATTTACGGAGAAGGCGCCGCGCGAGTTTGTCATGCCGCTGGAGTGGCACGACTGGGTGTTGGTGCTGGACGACGCGTCGGCGGGGTATAGTGCGCCGGGAGTGAAGTAAACGCGGGCGTCCATAGGGCACGCTCACAAGAAGGAGGGGACGCCGATTTCTGATCGGCGTCCCCTTCGTATAGTCCTGTTGTGTGGTAAATCCGACGCGTAGTTACTCCATTTTAGCAGGGTCGGGGGCGCCCATGATGTTGTAGCCGCCGTCGACGTAGAGGATTTCGCCGGTGATGCCGGTGGCCCAGTCGCCGAGGAGGAAGCGGGCGGCGTCGCCGATGTTTTCCTGGGTGACGTTGCCCATGGGCGCGACCTCGCCGACGTAGTTGAGGCTCTTGCGGAAGCCGCTGACGCCGGAGGCGGCGAGGGTCTTGATGGGGCCGGCGCTGACGGCGTTGACGCGGATGCGGTCGGGTCCAAGATCCCAGGCAAGGTAGCGCACGGTCGCTTCGAGGGCGGCCTTGGCGACGCCCATGACGTTGTAGCTGGGCGCGACTTTTTCGGCCCCGTAGTAGGTCATGGTCAGGATGGAGCCGCCGTTGGGCATGAGCGGGCGGGCGCGGCGGGCGAGCGCGATCAGGCTATAGCAGCTGATGTCCAGGGCGATGCCGAAGCCGGCGCGGGACGTATCCACAAAACGGCCGCTAAGGTCGGCGCTGGGCGCATAGGCGACGGCGTGGACGAGGAAGTCGAGTTGGCCGAAGTTGGCGGCTGCGTCACTGAAGAGGGCGTCGATGGCGTCGTCGCTGGTGACGTCACATTCGCGCACATAGGAGACGCCGATGCTCTCCGCCAGCGGCTCCACGCGCTTCTTGAGGATTTCGCCGGCGTAGCTGAAGCCAAGCTCGGCGCCTTCTTCGTGCAGGGCCTGGGCGATGCCCCAGGCGATCGAGTTCTTGTTGGCGACGCCGAAAATGAGACCGCGTTTGCCTGTAAAGAGACCCATGTTGTTTTCTCCCTCGACTATGCGCCGGCGCTGCGAGATGCGCGCAACCTTCTTGAAGCGTGTTGGATCTTATGAAAGCCGCTTCAAAAATTGGCTCTTTACATTCGCCGCCAACTATGCTAGAATCCTTCTCGAACTGCTAAGGTATTGCGGTGCGGCTCTGCCGCTATCGGGGGAACCGCAATGGCTTAGCAGTTTGCTTTTCCCCGCAGATCAATCCCTACCTTGCGTGACTCAGCTGCTAGGCAATCAAACGCACGAAACGGCGCTTGCCGACCTGAAGCACGCGCTCGCCGTTGCTTGGCGGCTCCACGAGCAGGTCGATGTCCTCGACCGGCGCGCCGTCCAGGCGCACGCCGCCCTGTTGAATGAGGCGGCGGGCGTCGCTCTTGCTCTTGACCATGTCGCTTGCCACGAGCAGGTCGATGATGGGGGCGGCTTCCGACAGGACGAAGGCCGGCGCGTCGCTGGGCGCTTCGCCTTGGTGCATGTTAGCGGCATCTTGCGCGGCGCGGTCGGCGGCGTCGTCGCCGTGGTAGATGCTGACGATCTCCCAGGCGAGCTGATGCTTTAGCTCGCGCATGTCGAGGCTGCCGACTTCCACTTCTTGGAACATAGTCTCGATCCGGCTCAGGGGCCAGCGCGTGACCAGTTCGGCATAGCTGCGCATGGCCTTGTCGGGCACGTTGAGCACCTTGGTGAAGATGACGCCGGGCGGCTCGTCGATGCCGATGTAGTTGCCGGTGGACTTGCTCATGCGCATCTCGCCGTCTGTGCCGACGAGGATAGGCGAGGTCAGGACTACTTGCGGCTTCATGCCGAAGGCTTCCATCAGCTTACGGCCCGCCATGAGGTTGAAGAGCTGGTCCGTACCGCCGATCTGGACGTCGGTTTGTTGGGCGACGGCGTCATAGCCCTGCATGAGGGCATAGAAGAATTCATGCAGCCAGATGGCGTCGCCGGCATTGTAGCGTTTGTTGAAGTTGTCGCGTGCCAGGAATTGCTGCACGGTGAAGTTGCCCGCCAGGCCGATGACGTCGGCGAAGGTGAGGCCGGCGAGCCACTCGTGGTTGTAACGCACGCGCGTGCGTTCCGGGTCGAGTACGCGCCAGGCCTGATGGGCATAGGTTTCGGCCTTGGCGAGGGCTTCGTCGAGGGTCTGTTGGCGGCGCAGCCCGTCCTTGTCGCTGGGGTCGCCGATGATGCCGGTGAAGGTGCCGATCAAAAAGGTGACGTCGTGTCCCAGCTCCTGGAACTGGCGCAGCTTGCGCATGGTAATGGTGTGACCGATGTGCAGGTCCGGCGACGAAGGGTCATAGCCGCAATAGACTTTGAGGGGAACGCCCGTATCGCGACTTTCCTGCAGGCGCCGGCGCAGCTCGGCTTCCATGTTCTTGTAGGTCAGCGCGTCACCGAAATCGACACCGCGCATGAGAAGGTGCATTTGCTCGTCTACGGGCGCAAAGCTTGGCATGTGGACGTTCCTGTTGGATGGGTGTGCTTGTTCAATTTGCCGGCGCGCTTTGTCTTCGCGGCGCGACCACAATTCCGGCTGCCCTTTATAGCCGGATTGCGTGCATCATACACAAGGGGGCGCTGATGGTCAATCGCAGCGGCGTCTGTAACACATGACTAAACTGATCGCAAAGTGAAATTGCAGAATGTGTCGGACTGTACCTCATGACATCTTTCGACACAGCCGCATTTTCACCGTGCGATTGGTTTAGAACGCATGACAGCCTGGAACAGATGGCGGGCGCTTTGTGGTCTGCGCTGCGCGTGGGTACAATGGCGGCATGAATACGCCGCGCCAGTGGTTTCGCCGCAAGCCGCAACCGGGCAGCACCGCAGCCCACGGTCAGGGCGCGCCGCCGAGCTTTGAATGGACCTATGAGCCGCATGCAGAACCGGGCGGACGCCGGCCGTCGTCGGACGTGCAGGCGACCGAACTGACGTCGGAACCGGCTAAGCCCGCCGAGCCGAGCGTCGACGAGAAGCCTGCTTCGCCTATACCGCAAAGCGTGTCGAACTCGGTGCGTGATCCCGGTGGGCGGAAGCCAAGTGCGCTCGCGGTCAGCCGGCCGCGCGGGACGTACCTAGAGCACCAACTGGACGAGGCGCTGGCGGATTGGTGGGATACGGGCGAGCTGCCGTCGAGTACGCTGCTGCGCGCGGGCTTGACCGCGTTGGAACGCGGCCAGGCGTTGGACGCCGAGCATCGCTCGCTCTTGTTGCGCGCTGCGCTCTATCATCGCCGCGGGCAGGCGACGGCGCTGCGCTATCAAGACGACGCCGAGCGCACGGCGCTGGTAATGGCCGAGGCGTTGACGACGGAGGCGGTGACGGCGGAGAACGCGCACTCGACGCTCGAGGCGATCAAGGAACTACTTGCCGGCGCGCCCGGCGCACCCGCCTGGCGATCGGCTCTGCTGGCGGAGCTGCGCGCCACGGCGAGCGGCTTGGACGGGGCCCGGAGGGCGCGAGCGGCGCAGGCGCTGCGCGAACTGAGCGCGCCGCCTGGCGCACCATTCTATGCAACCGGGAACGCGCCGGGCGAGAGCGCCTCCAGGTCCGTGCAGCGTGGGCACTGGCGCGGACGCCGGGCCTTGTGGCTGCTCGTGCTCTTGTTTGCACTCGGCGCGGGCTTCGCGGCGATTGTACTGCGCCGGCCTGCCGTACCGATGGTGAATGTTGCGAGCGGGGGGTTCTTGTTGACGCTCGGCGAGGCGGACGGCGCGACCTCAACCGCCGCCCTCGACGACTTTGCCATCGACCGCTTTGAGGTGACGAACCGGCAATATCGCCTGTGCGTTGAACGGGGGCGCTGCGCATGGCCGGCGAGCAGCGATGCCGCCGGGATCAAGGACTACTTTGTCGACCCGGCCTATGACACGTTCCCGGTTGTCAATGTAGACTGGGACGCGGCAAGGGTCTACTGCCAAGGGCGCAGCAAGCGGCTGCCTTCCGCCGCCGAGTGGCAGGCCGCGGCGTCACTGGCGTCCGCAACCGGGCGGCTGTTCGTCTATCCATGGGGCAATACCTTCGCCACGGAGCGGGCAAATACGGCGGAGGCGGGGCGGGGCAGGCCCGTCGCCGTGGGCAGCCACAGCCCGGCGGGCGACAGCCCCAGCGGCGCGGCCGACATGGCGGGCAATGTGGCGGAGTGGACGGACTCTGCGCCCGCGGCGGGCGGTGAGCAGACGGTGAAGGGCGGCTCGTATCGCGATGAGCGGACGGCTGCACGGGCGGACGCTGCCCGTCTGTTGGCGCCGGATCGGGCGGCGGACTGGATCGGGTTGCGCTGCGCGGGCGATTGAGCCGGGAGTCATTTGCGGGCGCGCCCCGCGCGAGGTGAATGCCTGGTGACACGACTTGCCGCGCTGCGCAACAGTTGCTACAATCGAACAGCTTTTCTGCCGAACGAAACCCAACCGGATATTACTCTTTTGAATTGCTATCCTGTACTGCTTTATAGAAGATGTCACGTGGAAGAGGGCTTATGAACCAGGATCCCGTAGAGGTGGTCGACCTGACTGCAGAGCTGGAGTTTGCCAGCCGCGTTGCGCAAGAGGCCGCCACGATTGTCAATACGTTCTATGTAGGCTCGTCGGAGGTGCGCTATAAGTCCGACCATTCTCCGGTGACGGAGGCGGACCGCTCGGCCAACCAGCACATCGTATCGCGCGTGCGCGCCGTATTTCCACAAGACGGCGTGCTGTCGGAGGAATCGAAGGACGACCTGGCCCGGCTCGACAATGAGCGGGTGTGGATCATCGATCCATTGGACGGCACCAAGGAGTTTATTGCGCGCAACGGCGAGTTCTCGATCATGATCGGCCTGGCGATCCGCGGCGAGGCGGTGATGGGCGTGGTGATGCAGCCGGAGTCGGGTTTGCTCTACGCCGGCGCGCAGGGCATCGGCGCCTATCTCGAGGAAAATCACGAGCGCATCCCGCTGGCTGTCAGCCAAACCGAGCGCACGAACCAGATGATCCTGGTGAGCAGCCGCAGCCATCGGCAGCAGATCACCGACACGATGCGCAGCGCCATGCGCATCACGAGCGAGCGCGTGAGCGGCAGCGTCGGCCTGAAGGTCGGCCTGATCTCACGGCAGCTTGCCGACCTGTATCTGCACCCTAGCCCCGGCTGCAAGGAGTGGGACCTGTGTGCGCCGCACGCATTGCTGGAAGCCGCGGGCGGGCGGATGACCGACTGCTGGGGCAATCCGCTGTGGTACAACAAGCGCGATGTGCGCGCCCACAACGGGCTGGTGGCGAGCAACGGCGTCTCGCATGACGCCATCGTGGATACCGTGGCGCGCATTTGCGAGGAATTCGGCTACAACGAGGAAGACGGCTTCTGGTAGGCGCGCCGGCTGTGTCGCACTTCGGGCAATTGCAACGGATTCACGCACCTGTCGCCCCGCAGTTGAGGATTCATGACGGATTTGGACGTCTGAGAGCATGCTGGACTGGCCCAGTGAAAGCCCGTGGCTCTACGGCATATACGATGCCGGCGCTGAGCAGGTCATGTTGGAGGCCGGAAAGCCCGGTTGGGTCGTTTGCTCGGCGGTGATCGGGCACGACCCGCAGGACCATTCCGGCCTCGACTTCCGGCGCTACCCGCTGCATCGGTTGGGCATTATCTGCTGCCTGAACAATGGACCGTTTCCGCACGGCGCGATCCCGGCGGCGCGGCATTACCCTGAGTTTGCGCGCCGCTGCGCGAATTTCGTCGCCGCCAGTCCTGGCTGCCACACCTGGATCGTCGGCGACGAGCCGAACCGCGCCCGGCAACGCCCGCATGTCGAAGGTGAGCCGGCGGTCGATGCGGGGCGGGCGCGTTCACGAGGGTTATGGAACGTCGTGGCCTCCATTTGGCGAGGGCGAGGCGGCGCCGACGCAGCCGGCGAGGTGATTACGCCCCAACTGTACGCCGACTGTTTTGCGCAGTGCCGGACTGCCATCCGGCAAATGGCCGGACATGAGCGCGACCACGTGCTGGTGGCGGCGGTTGCTCCCTGGCACGATGATACGCGCTATGCCGGCAACGAATGGGGGGATTGGGTTCTCTATTTTCGCGATGTGTTGGTATCGCTCGAAGATCGCTACGGCGCAGGCGGCTGTGACGGCTTCGCCCTGCACTGCCATACGCACCACGCCGACCCGCGTCTGATTGGCAGCTCGGCTACGCTGGGCGCGCCCTTTGCCGGGCGACACTACGAGTTTAGAGTATACCGCGATTTTCTCGACGCCGTGCCGCAGGCCATGCGCGGCCTGCCCGCGTTTATTACCGAGGCTAACCAGTCTGTGGCTTGGCCGGAACGCAATACCGGCTGGGTGCGGACGGCGTATGACGAGATCGCCGGGTGGAATCGTGCCGCCGGCGGCCCCGTCATCCGCGCATTGATCCTGCATCGTTGGTCGGGCGCGCAGGCGCAG
>JBBSBO010000088.1:0-7803 GCA_038251215.1 Caldilineales bacterium | reverse complement strand
GTCCGTGGCGCTCTCGCTGGAGCATGAGGGGCCGGACGGCGCCAACGGCATGATGTTGGTGGGGCCGATGCTCGATGCGGTGCAGGAAAACACGCTCGAGCCGTCCACCTGGCGCGACCGCGGCCCGCTCCCTACGCACGCGGATGGGCTGCGCCAGGTGCATGTCGTCCACGCCATCGAGGAGTCGGCGCGAACGGGCCGCCCGGTGACGGTCGCCGGCTGAGCGCGCCTATTCAATTCTGCGCCGCGCGAGCGTTTTAGGTGCGGCCCAGGTCCCCGCCGACGCGGTCTTCACGCATGCCCGGCACGCCGTGCAGGATGCCGACAAATACCAGTTCTTCATCCAATGCACGCACGGAGTGATTCTCGCTGGGGTCGAAGATCATGAGCGAATTCGGCCCCAGCCGCTCTTCGTGACCGCTGCCGTCGACAAAGATGCCGGTTCCCTTTAATACGACTACGTAGAAAGGGGAGTGGGGGACGTTGTGTTCGACAATACTTTGCCCCGGCTTCAGCGAGAACAGCAGAATTCGACCATCTTTATCCACATAAAGCGGATCGGCAATCGGGTTTTCGTCCCGAAAGTGTACATGATCCAACATGCTCATGGTTTTCATGCGTCTGTCTCCTTTGGCAGTTCTGCGGCCACTCTACGGCCACTCTCCCGCGCCTCTCTTCCATGCCGGCGTGCGCCCAGCTTAAACCGGCCGGCAGCAAGCAGACTAGGACTAAAGTCACACGCAGCGCGGTTCTCCGCGTGCTCTGCGGTTCTTGCTGTATTTTCTTTGCGTGCTTTGCGGTGTGTTTTTACGCCAGGCGCCGCACGCTGGGCACAGTGAAGAGGATCAGCGCGGAGAAGATGAAGGAGATCGAGGCGCTGAGGATGATGGCCGTCGTCAGGCCAATCGCCTCGGACAGGCTGCCCACCAGCAGGTTGCCGAAGGGCGCCACGCCCAAGAAGGTGAGCGTGTAGAGGCTGAGCACGCGCCCGCGCAAATCATCGCGCACGTTGGTCTGCAGGAGGGTGTTGATCAGCGTGAAGGTGAACATGAAGGCCAGGCCCAGGAAGTAGGCCAGGAAGAGCGCCACGCCGTAATTCTTGTTCCAGGCGAAGATGCTGAGGACCAGCGGAAAGGACAAAATGGCGACGGTGAGGACCAGCCCGCGCCGCATGCGCTCGCCGAACTGGGCGATCAAGAAGGCTGCCGTCACCGCGCCCATGCCGGTCAGCGCGTTGATCGTGCCGAAGGCGCCGGCGTCTTGGCCCAGCGCCTTGTCCACAAAGGCGGGCAAGACCGTGGCGTAGGAGGTGCCGAAGGTGCTGAAGACCAGCGCCAGCAGCAGCAGTGAACGCAGGTTCGGCTCGCCGCGCACATAGGACAGCCCGCTGGTGAGCTGTTGGCGCGTGGAGTTCGGGTCGCGCTTGCGGTTGGAGACCGGCAAATTCATGCTGAGCAGGGCGATCAGCACGGCGATGATGGAGAGGCCGTTGAGCAGAAAACACCAGCCCGCGCCCAGCGTCACCAGAAGCACGCCGCCGATCGCCGGGCCGATGATGCGCCCGCTGTTGAAGGTCATCGAGTTGAGAGCGATGGCGTTGGGCAGGTCCTCGTGGCCCACCATCTCCACGACAAAGGCCTGGCGCGCGGGGTTGTCGAAGGAATTGACGATGCCCACGCCCACCGCCAGCAGCACGATGTGCCACACGCGCACCACGTCGGTGAAGACCAGCGCCGCCAGCGTGAGGGCAAAGAGCATGGAGAATGACTGGGTGACGAGCAGCAAGTGGCGCTTGGAGACGCGGTCGACGAGTACGCCGCCCCACGGCGAGATAATCAGCGCGGGGATGGCGGAGGCGGAGCCGACAATGCCGAGCGCTAGTTCGGAGTTGCTGATCTGGTAGACCAGCCAGCCCTGGGCGATGATCTGCATCCACATGCCCGCCGTGGCGATGATCTGCCCGAAGATAAACAGCCGGTAGTTGCGATGGCGCAGGGCCGACAGCGAGTGCGGCACGCGGAACTGGCGGGCGCGCAGCGGCATGATTTGCGGCGGGATGTTGGGGGTGCGCGGCGGATCGATCCTCGCCATGCGGCTGTTCCTGTCTAGATGACGCGGCTCGATGACACGGCTAGATGACGCGGCGACACGACGCGTCTAGATAGCGGGCTGCGTGTGGGCGAAAACTGGGTAGAGACCGGATGAAGACTTGGTGCAGGCTGCGCGTGGCGAGGCGTCCTTCATGGCGTGACTCACTCCCCGGATCGGTTGGCTGGTTCACTATAATCGGGTGCGGGGAGATCCGTCAAAAACGCGGGGGAGGGGTGGTTTTCAAATTAGGGGCGGAAAAACTGCAAACCGCGTGCGCTTTGCGGTTTTCAGTTGCTCCGTCTCAATGGGATGTGCGGCTAGTACGCCCCGCGCGCACGCAGCACAGCGGGCAACGAACGCAGCACGATGCTGATGTCCATGGTGATGCTCCAGTTCTCGACGTAGTAGATGTCGAGCAGCACCATCTCGTCGAAGGTCAGGTCGCTGCGCCCGCTCACCTGCCACAGGCCGGTGATGCCGGGGCTGACGGTGAGGCGCTTCTTGTGCCATTCTTCATACTGTTCGGCTTCTTCCGGCAGGTTGGGGCGGGGGCCGACGAGGCTCATTTCGCCGCGCAGCACGTTGATCAGCTGCGGCAGTTCGTCCAGGCTGTAGCGGCGCAGCCAACGGCCCACATGCGTGCGGCGCGGGTCGTTGCGCACCTTAAAGAGGGGGCCGGTCGCCTCGTTGCTCTCCGCCAGTTCGAGGCGCATGTTCTCCGCGCCCACCACCATCGAGCGGAATTTGTAGCAGCGGAAGAGCGTGCCGTTCTTGCCTACGCGCATCTGTGAATAGAGGATGGGGCCGGCGGTGTCCAGCTTGATCGCCAGGGCGATAAGCAGAGCGACGGGCAGGCTGATTACCGCGGCCGCGGCGCCCAGCGCCAAGTCCGAGGCGCGCTTGAGGAGGAGGTTCCAGCCCTGGATGGAGACGCCGCGCGTGCCGATCAGCGGGATGCCGTTGAGGTCATCCACATAGACCTGGTTTTTGGTCAACTGGAAGAGGTCGGGCACGACCTGGGCGCGCACGCCGCTTTGCTCGGCGGTGCGCAGCAGGCGCTGGATCACGCGGTGGCTTTGCCAGGGCAGGCAGATGATGATCGAATCCACCGGGCGGCTCTCCAGCACGCTGGGCAAGTTGTCGAGCGGGCCGAGTCCCTTGAAGGGGCCGATGTCGGCGCCGCCCTTGGCCGGGTTGTCGTCCACAAAGCCGATCAGCTGGTAGCCCAGGTCGGGGCGCGCGGCGACCGTGCGCATGACCATGCGCCCCACATCGCCCGCGCCCACCAGCACAAAGCGCTCCACGCCCACGCCGTAGGGGCGAAGGTAGGCGCGCGCCGCCTGGATGACGAAGCGGCTGAGTCCCAGCAGGGTGGTCACGATAAAGGCGAAGTAGAGGAAGATGAGGCGGCTGTAGAGCAGCGGGCTGAAGACGAGGCCCGCTGCGATCAGCGCCACCACGCCCACCGTGACGGAGGTGGCGATGGCGTAGGTTTCTTCCAACACGCCGCGCCCGGGGCGATAGGGGTAGACGCCGGAGAGGCGGAACGAGATGGGCAGCACGATCACTAGCGCCAAGGCAAAAGGCGTGTAGACCCAGATGTCTACCTGGAAGACCGGGTCCACGGCGCGGAACCACTGCAAATCGTAGCGGATGGCATAGGCCGCCACAAACGCCGCCAAGATCAGCACGGCGTCGTTGAGCACGAGCAGATATTTCCAGGCGCTCTTGGGCGTGCGACGCGCTAAGTCCGCCAATGCATGGGTCTTGGCGGGGCGCGACACGGGTTGGGGACCAACCGCGGCGTCGGTCAAGTTCAGTTCGTTCACAGCGGACATTGGCTCATAGTCAAAGTTGAGTGACAGGCGTTTCTGGCCTGCCTCGCGGTTAGTCTACCATAAAGGCGGGCAGTTTACGCTACGTTCACCCCACAAGATACGCTCAGAGCGGCCAAAATCCACCGCAGAGGACGCAGAGAGCGCAGAGAACAGCCAGCATGGGCAGGTCCCGCGCCGCTCCACCCGCATGGATCTTTTCCGCCTAGCCCTGCGTGGCGCGCGCACACATCTCTTTTTTGCCTCGTTTTTCCTCTGCGGTAGGCTCTTCTTTTGTCCTCACTACGAAACACGCTCCCCGGATCACGGCTTCTTTTGCGCGCCCGGCGGCTTTGCGAGACAATAGACGGATTGACTAGTCGCTGCACTAGCAGACCCGCGGGAGAGCTGTGGCGCCCATTCTGCGCATCGAAAACCTGCATCACACCTACGCCGCGCCGGGCGGCGCCGCTATCCACGCGCTGCGCGGCATCGACCTGACCGTCGAGGCCGGCGAGTATGTCGCCATTCTCGGCGCCAACGGCTCCGGCAAATCGACGCTGGCGAAGCACCTCAACGCCTTGCTCCTGCCCAGCCGGGGCGATGTGTGGGTCAAGACGTGGAACACCCGCGATGCCGCGCGCACGCTCGACATTCGCGCCACGGTGGGCATGGTCTTCCAGACGCCGGACAACCAGATCATCGCCACCATCGTCGAGGAGGACGTGGCCTTTGGGCCGGAAAACCTGGGCATCCCGCACGACGAGATGGTGCGCCGCGTGCGGCGGTCGCTGGAGCAGGTAGGCATGTGGCCCTTGCGGCAGCGCGCCCCGCATCTGCTGTCCGGCGGACAAAAGCAGCGCATCTGCATTGCCGGCGTGCTGGCAATGCAGCCGGACGTGCTGGTGCTGGACGAAGCGACTGCCATGCTCGACCCCATCGGTCGCCAAGAGGTGCTGGAGGTGGCGCAGCGCCTGCACCGCACAGAGGGCGTGACCGTGGTGGCGATCACCCACTTCATGCGCGAGGCCATCCACGCCGACCGTGTGTGTATCTTATCAGACGGACAGATCGCGGCGGAGGGTACGCCGCGCGAGCTGTTTCGCCAGGTCGAGCGCCTGCGCGCGCTGCAACTGGACGTGCCGCAGATGACGGAGCTGGCCTGCCGCCTGCAGCGGCGCTTTGCCGGCTTCCCCACGGACATCCTCAGCGTGGACGAGATGGCAGACGCCGTGGCGGATGCGGCGGCGCATAGAGCGGCGAGTGCCGGTGTGTGTGCGCCCGCAGCGCCGGAGCCGGAGGCCGCGCCGCCGGACGCAGGCGAGCCGCTGATCGCCGTGCGCGGCTTGGTGCATGACTATATGCGCGGCACGCCGCTGCAAGTGCGCGCCGTGCATGACGTGAGCCTGGACGTCTATCCCGGCGAAGTCGTCGGGCTGATCGGCCATACGGGGTCGGGCAAGTCGACCGTGGTGCAGCACCTCAACGGGCTGTTGGCCGCGGACGGCGGCAGCGTGACCGTGCTGGGCCAAGAATTGAGCGGCAAGCGCGCGGGCAAGAATGCAAGTAAGAATGCGGATGCGCGCGCCGTGCGCGCCGTGCGCCGCCAGGTGGGCCTGGTCTTCCAGTTCCCCGAAGCGCAGTTGTTCGAGCAATACGTGGGCGACGACGTGGCGTTTGGCCCGCGCAACCTCGGCCTGAGTCACGCGGACGTGCGCGCGCACGTGCGCCGCGCCATGGAGTCGGTCGGCCTGGGCTTCGAGGAGTTCAAGGATCGCCTGACCTTTGCCCTCTCCGGCGGACAACGGCGGCGCGTGGCGCTGGCGGGCGTGTTGGCCCTGGAGCCGCGCGTGCTCGTGCTGGACGAGCCGACCGCCGGCCTCGACCCGCAGGGGCGGCGCCAACTGCTGGACTTGCTCCTGGGCCTGCTGCGCACGGGCATCACGTTGGTGATGATTTCGCACAACATGGAGGAACTCGCCGCCATCTGCGACCGGCTCTATGTGATTGCGGATGGGCGCAGCGTTCTGCACGGCACGCCCGCCGAAATCTTCGGACGCGGCGCGGAACTGCGGCGCATGGGGCTGGACACGCCCGCGGTCACCGCGCTGATGGAGCGGCTGGCGGTGCGCGGGCTGATCGTGCCCGGCCCGACGGTCTACACCGTGGAGCAGGCGGAAGCGGCGCTGATCGGTCTGCTGGCCGTGCCCGCCCATTAGGCCGGCGCGCTGCCGGCGCGCTCGCCCATTGCCTTTTCTATTTCCTGCTGTTTCCAACCCCCACCCTTACCGGAGCAACCTGATGACACGCACGTATCTCCATAACGGCACGCTAATTGACGGTCGCGGCGGCGCTCCAATCGCCAACGCCGCGGTGATCATAGAGGGCAACCGCATTCAGGCCGCCGGCGCGGCGCGTGACGTGGCCCGCCCGGCCGGGGATGTAGTCCAGCTCGATGCCCAGGGCGGCTATATCCTGCCGGGTTTCATCGACACCCATGTGCATGTGATGCTGGAAAGCATCAACATTGTGCGCGACTTGCAGACGCCTTTCTCCATGCGCTTCTTCAATGCGACGCACTATCTGCGCCGCACGCTGGAGGCGGGGCTGACGTCGGTGCGCGACGCGGGCGGCGCCGACGCGGGCGTGAGGCAGGCGGTCGAGACCGGCGTGATCGCCGGCCCGCGCCTGCAGATCAGCGTCGCCGCCCTCACCATCACCGGCGGGCACGGCGACGGCTGGATGCTCTCCGGCGGCGAGTATGACATGTTCCGGGCCTATCCCGGCCTGCCGGACGGTAAGGCCGACGGCGTGGAAGAAGTGCGCAAGAAGGTGCGCGAGATGTTGCGCGCCGGCGCCGACATCATCAAGATCTGCGCCACGGGCGGCGTGCTCAGCCCCACGGACCATCCGGAGTTCACCCAGTATTCGCCGGAAGAGCTGGATGTGATCGTGCGCGAGGCATCCTACCGCCGCGGCGTCAAGGTCATGGCGCACGCTCAGGGCGTGGAGGGCATCAAGAACGCCGTGCGCGCCGGGATTTACTCCATCGAGCACGGCATCTATCTGGACGATGAAGCCATTGATCTGATGCTGGAACACGGCACGTTCTTGGTGCCGACGCTGCTGGCGCCGGTCGCCGTCATCGAGTCCGGGGAAGAGGGCGGCATGCCCGATTACGGCCTGCGCAAGGCGCGCGAGGTGATGGAGATCCACAGCGACAGCATCGCCCGCGCGCACAAGGCAGGCGTCAAAATCGCCATGGGCACGGACGCGGGGGTGATGCCGCACGGCACGAACCTGCGCGAGTTGGGCCTCATGGTCAACATCGGCATGACGCCCATGGAGGCGATTGTCGCCACCACGCGTGTCGCCGCTGAATGCCTGGGCTGGCAAGATCGCGTCGGCACGGTCGAGGCGGGCAAGCTGGCTGACTTGGTGATCGTGGCCAAAGATCCGCTGGCGGACATCCGCTCGCTGGAGAAGCTGGAGAATATCGCCGTGGTCATGCAAGACGGGAAAGTGGTGAAGGACAGGAGAAAATAAAGGGAAGGACAAGGGATAGAGGGACACGGAAAACGTGCAAAACTTCGAGCTGCTGCGCAACGTCACCATCGGGCAGTATATCCCCACCGGCTCGCCCATCCACCGGCTAGACCCGCGCGCCAAGATTTTGGCGGCGGGCATGTTGGTGTTGGCGGTCTCCTTCAACGGCAGCATCATCGCCAACGCCGTCTTCCTGGCGCTGGTGCTGGGCGTTACGCTCGTCGCGCGCATTTCGCTGCGCTATATGCTGCGCGGGCTGCTGTTGGCCCTGCCCGTGATCGTCTTCATCTTCGTCATGCAGGCGCTCTTTCTGGGCTGGAACGAGCCGGCGGGCGCGGTCTATTTCCAGTGG